>CBDTVC010000210.1:0-5755 GCA_965363925.1 uncultured bacterium
TTGGGATCTATTTTTCCTGTTCGACTTCACAAATTGGGGCGCTCGTTCGAGACTCTGGCGCCTCCGTGGTTGTAGTCGAAAACGATGTCTTAATGGCTCGTCTGCTCGCTGCGGCAGAAGCTCTTAATTCAGTTCGGAAAATTATCCACATCGAATCAGTCACTACTGTACCGGACGATCGAGTTGTCGGCTGGAGGGAGTTTGTCGAGTCTGGTACCTTATCAGAGGATCAGCAATTTGATGATCGCCTGCGTAGCATTGATCCTGCGGACTTATCGTCGCTCGTATACACCTCCGGTACAACTACTGCCGCTAAAGGTGTAATGCTATCACATGGCAACCTTGTGGCGATAACCAAAATGGGCCTGGAGATGATCGCTCACCCAACGCCCGAGTATCGGTTGCTCTCGTACTTGCCGCTCGCCCATGTCGCGGAGCGGGGACTTACGATCTTGGGACCTGCAATGCAGGGCTACGCCGTTTACTTTGCAGAGTCGATCGATAAGTTGCCCGAGAACCTGAAAGAAGTTCGGCCCACCTTTTTCCTCGGAGTCCCGAGGCTGTGGGAGAAGATCTATGACGTTGTCCACGCTCGTATTGAGAAGGTGAGCGGGCTTCGAGCGCGGATTGCAAGATGGGCGCTGAAGCAAGGACTGGAAGAATCTCGGATGCGCATCTCAGGCCAGCAGCCGACGTTTGTCCAAGGCAGGCGCTACGGTCTTGCCCACAAGATGGTATTGGACGGGATTGTGCGTCAGCTTGGCCTGGATAAGGCAACGACGTGCATCAGCGGGTCGGCTCCGATGACGCTCGCGGTTCTCGAGTTTTTCGCGTCACTTGGGATTGTCATCCAGGAAGTATACGGTCTCAGTGAGACAGGAGGGCCAGCTTCGCTTTGTCGTGAAAATGACGGACAATTTGGATCGATTGGCAAACCATTTACTGGGGTCGAAATGCGCCTAGCCGATGATGGCGAAATCCTTGTTCGGGGTCCGAACGTTTTTGCCGGGTATCTCAATAACCCTGACGCCACAAGCGAATCACTCAGCGACGGATGGCTCCACACCGGTGATCTCGGCGAACGAACTGCAGACGGATACTTTCAAATCATTGGCAGGAAAAAGGAGTTGCTGATTACGGCTTACGGGAAAAACATAGCTCCTCAAAAAATTGAAGCGGCCTTGAAAATGAGTCACTACATCGAGGAAGCTGTTTTGGTGGGGGATCGCCAGAAGTATGTCGCAGCGCTGCTTGTGGTGAATGATAAGCGCCTCAGGGAGTTTCTGGACATTCGGGATGAAGGAGTCCTGGGTGCTCGTTCAGACGTCCGATTGTTGTTACAGTCTGTTGTCGATGACGTGAATACTTCAGTTTCGAGAGCGGAGAGTGTGCGAAAATTCTTGGTTTTGCCGCGACCACTTTCGATCGAATATGGCGAGTACACGCCAACGATGAAATTGGTGCGTTACGTTATCAGTCGTAATTTTGAACCCGAAATTGCTGGGTTGTTTTCGGATCAGAAGTAGGTATTCACGGTTTATGTTTCACCACTCGTCGGGGTGGCACTGCACTTGAACGATCGGTACGCCGACGCCCGGTGGCACATAGTCCCACTAACCCCGCTGAAAGCTAATTAATTGTGAACGTACGTTAGTAGTACAAACTTGTATGGATTCGAATCGATCCGCCAGTAAATTCGTACACGAGCGAATCCGACACCCAAAATAACTCTCGCATAATCGTCATTATCTACCTTGAACCAGCCCGCCGGAACGAAAAGTGTTATCTGGTTCACGCGGCCGGATATCCAACAGCTGAATCGAGTTCGATCCAATTCATTACTCGAGCAACTTGATATTACCTGTGACGAAGTTGGTGACGATTTCTTACGATTGTCAATGCCGGTCGATGCAAGAACACATCAGCCCTTCGGAGTGCTGCACGGTGGTGCCTCGGCTGCCCTTGCCGAAACTGCTGGAAGCCTGGGGGCGCTGCATTGCATCGATCAGTCCAAGTACAATTGTTTCGGGATCGAAATCAATGCAAATCACGTTCGAAGCGTTCGAGCCGGTCGAGTCACCGCCGTCGCGAGACCCATGCACCTTGGCCGATCAACTCATGTCTGGTCCATCCAGATCGAAAATGATGCAGGCCAGCTCGTGTGCGTCAGTCGTCTGACGGTTGCGGTTAAGACGAAACCCTGATGCAAAATCGATTTTCCTTTCCACGGCAAAAAATCTACAGATGACGAAGCGTGTATACGGCGAAAAAGAAGTTTCTGAACTGCTACGCCGCACAGCCGAACTTCAGAAACAATCCGCAAACCCGACTGGGGCCGGACTCACTCTGGATGAGCTGGAGATTGTTGCAGCTGAAGCCGGATTAGATCCGCGTTTGCTGAGAGCTGCTGCAGCCGAGCTCAAGCATAAACCTGAAGGGAAACCAGCGTTAATGCTCAGTTCTGACAAGACGAGCACTCACAACCTCGTTGATCGGTGGATAAGCGGTCCCATCTCAGAAGAAGCCTGGGATGATCTCGTGGCGATGTTGCGCTATCGGTTCGATACAGATCTTGGCCGTGCAATGGGAATGCCGAACTATGGCAGCAGTTCTGCTGAAACAAACGGACGTACGTTTGAATGGCGTCATACAAGTATGTCCGGCGTCGAGACACGACTCTTGTTACGGCCAGCGGGCGAAGGCCATCGAATGCAGATGAGTCAACGAGTCGGATGGGGGAGCATCGGCGCAGAGAGCGGCACATACGGATTCTTAATCGCTTCGTTGATTGGCTTCGTGGCCGGGGCTGTTACGTCCGCAGCGCTCATCGGCGTTGGCGTCCTTCTTCTCTCTCTGGTTGCTTCCTTCGCGATGGTTTACTCCCTCGACAAGTCATGGCGAGAGAAGAAAGGTCGTGAACTAGAGGCACTCGCCGACAAAATCATCGACACAATTGGACCTAACCATCACGAAGTGTCCCGTCAAGATCCAACCGACGTTGAAGCGCTACCGCCTCAGCCCTACGGGTCAGTCCTAGTTCCCGATTCAGGCGTTACACAGACGAAGAACGAAGTGATGCCGGAGGGGCAAAGCCAAGACCTGCTACGCGATCAACCAGATCACGGCGAGGCAGATAGTCAAGCAACCGGTCCCCGAGAGCGCCGACGAGGGTAAGCTGAGCTCATCTCCTGCGAAACCTAAGACGTAGGTTAGAGGAACAACGGCGAGTCCGTTACTTCGGACCCATACGGATTGCGCCGTCAAGTCGCACGACTTCTCCGTTTAAGTATCCGTTCTCCATGATGTGCTCAACCAGTGCCGCGTATTCGTCCGGTTTCCCGAGTCTCGACGGGAATGGTACCTGCTTTTCGAGGGAGCCTCGCACCTCTTCCGTCATCCCGGCCATCATCGGCGTTTCGAAAATTCCCGGAGCAATCGAAGCCACCCGGATTCCTAGCACCGCGAGATCGCGAGCGATCGGAAGTGTCATGGCTGCCACCCCACCCTTCGAAGCCGAGTAGGCGGCTTGCCCGATTTGGCCATCGAATGCTGCGACTGAGGCTGTATTGACAATGACACCCCGCTCGCCGTTTTCAGCAGGTTCGTTTGTCGACATTGATTCAGCGGCAAGTCGAATCACATTAAACGATCCGATTAGATTAATGCGGATGATGCGCTCAAAGGACTCGAGGTCATGCGGTCCTTTGCGGCCAAGTGTGCGACGCCCGAGCACCACGCCAGCACAGTTCACCGCTCCGTACAATGGGCCAAACTCAGATGAGGCTAGCTCGATTGCAACTCGGACTTCAGCCTCGGACGTAACGTCAACTTTGATGAATTGTGCAGCCTCGCCGATCGCTTTTGCATTTGCCGCTCCTTGATCCGCATTCACATCCGCTAGTACAACATTGCCACCAGCTGCCGCCAACCTCTTGGCGGTTGCGTGACCAAGTCCGGAGGCTGCTCCGGTTACAAAAAACGTCTTTCCCTGAATCTTCATGACGACTGAACTGTTTGTGGGTACCTATCGTCAAAGATAAGGCTCACGCGTAAGAATCGTACTTTAAGAATGACTTTTTCCGTCAAGGAAATCTACTACACGTTGCAGGGCGAGGGAGCGCACGCCGGTCGGTCTGCTGTGTTTTTGCGCTTCGCAGGCTGCAACTTGTGGTCGGGCAGAGAGGAAGACCGTTCAACTGCGGTGTGCCGGTTTTGCGACACTGATTTTGTTGGGCTGGATGGGCCTGAAGGCGGCCGGTATTTAACCGAGACTAAGTTGGCCGCTAAAGTGCGCGAGACGTGGGAGGCAGGATCTTCGTCCGGTTTGGCCGCGCCTTTCGTAGTCTGTACCGGTGGTGAACCGATGCTCCAGATCACGAGCGAGTTGATTGATGCGCTCCATTTGGCCGGATTCGAGATCGCAGTGGAAACCAACGGGACAATTGACGTGCCGTCCTCGATCGACTGGATTTGTGTAAGTCCCAAAGCCGGTGCCGAACTTGTCCAGCGCCATGGCGACGAACTCAAGCTCGTATATCCGCAAAAGAATTGCCTACCAGATCAGTTCGAAGGCCTGAGATTCTCGACCTTTTCGTTACAGCCAATGGACGGCCCAGATCAAGCGAGGAATACGGAGTTGGCGATGCGGTACTGCCTTAGCAACCCCATATGGCGGTTAAGCCTACAACTGCATAAGGTGCTCGACATCCCGTAGGGCATCGGCTGGAATCAAAAAAAAGCCGTCGAGATGGCAACCCCGACGCATATAGCGCCTACCATCTCGACGGTGCTTATTTCAACTGCCGTAGCAGCTGTAACCCTGAAACTAATCGATCACAAAAGCCAGTTGGCGGATCGTTCAGGTAAAAGCAGGCGACTTTGTCACTAAGGCTTGCGCCGACAAAACTACTCGCCCGATTTATTCCCCTCCACTAAAGGCAGCGACCGTCGTCGTACTAAACCCGAAGGGGTGTTCTGGTATCGTCCGATGGCCGAGCCAGGCAGCCGAACGATTTGTCGAGTATCTCCGCTCTCGACACCCTTCTCTTCTCCAATAGGCGTGCCAGAGTTGCTCTGCGCATTAAATACGCAGCAGAGGGCCAAATCGAAGAACTCGCGGAAGGTTCTTGGTCACAAAGCCTGTCTGATAATCAGACTTGTGTGCGAAAATGAACCGTGTGCGACGGTTAGGTTCGCTATTTTGACGACGACATTTTGTTGGATATTACGTGCAAACATCGGATAGCGAGAAGACACTAGAAGCAATCGTAATAATGTTGTTGCGGTCTCGGAGAGGCATTGTCTGGCCCGTACGGATGACGGCCGTCGAAATTGCCGTTTTGGCAACCCATGCACAGAGCAATCCATCCACAGAATTGCACAATTTGTCTTGCGGTACGATCACAACACAATTGTTTTGATATTATAGTTGGCAGGTAGTCACAAGTCTGCAGAAATCCCACAGTCACAATAAATACATCGGGCCCAATTGATTCGTATTGAACTGCTTTTTCCATTGCTGCTTTTTGTCTCCTGCGTTGATCGTCAGAATACTTCGGTGGAGTCCGGCATTTCTGGTGACGAACCAAGAACTATCCGCGTTATGGAGTTTAACGTTGAAGACGTTCGCACAACGGACCTGATGGACGAACGTCACGCGCGCCTCAGGCAAGCTGCTGAAATTTTGCAGACTATCAGGCCAGACATCGCCATGTTGAGCGAGGTAGCTTACGATTACGCGGGAACGCCCGGATAC
>CBDTVC010000211.1:0-5728 GCA_965363925.1 uncultured bacterium
CTCTGAGCTATGAGTATATTCGTTGCTCACTGATTCAGGGTTCCTCGCCGCACGGGTACTGGCATTTGACACAGATCGATATAGTCGGGCCGGTGGAAAAAGAATTCTTCCGGTCGGTTGCTTCGCGCGCCGACCAACTCTGCGAATGCGGCGGAATTAGTATCCATCATTTCCAGCTCAATGCGATCAGCAGCAGGCACATCTGCGGCGAGGCGAAAGGATTGAATCCGCGTCTGGTCGTCATTATTGCGGATGATGCCGCTGCTGTCTTCGGGAGCCCGCCTAATTGATTGGATATACTGCATTCCACGGACGACCCGGCCGACAACTGTGAGGTTTCGGTCGAGATATCGTTGGGGTTGAAGCGCGAAGTATATTGTGGACGAAGCAGTGTTTCGACCGTTGCCTCGAGCAAACGCCAAGGCACCTGCGCAATGCGCCATCCAGATTTTTCCGTCTACCAGGTCACGGCCGGCTGGCTGTCCATTAACGAAACCTACTTCGGGTGCATAGCCGTCTCGTGCATGCAGTGAGTAGAAGGGTACGTTCGTCGATACGGATTCGTCAAACTCCGAAACCAACGAATCAGTCGCGGTTCCTATACTCTTGTCATCAGATTGACTGCCGGCTTGCGCGACAAAACCCTCGATAACTCGGTAGAAACTGAGTCCATCGAAGTAGTGCTCCCGAAGAAGGATTTTCAGTTGTGCATTGTGGCGTTTGGCTAGATAGGGCGATAGCGCAATTACAACTCGGCCTTCAGGCAGGTCGAGGTATACCGTCTCTTCTGGGTCCAGAGGGATCCAGTCCGCAGCACTCGCGGTTGATAGAATATCCGCGGGGTTGCGCACATCGGCGCCAGGCGTCTGGGGGCGTGAGCGGCTGGCATTGTCGACTGTCGAGCATGCGGACATCAACAGACAAATTACGATGGTTCCAATGCGCATTTTTCGTGGGTCAGGCTTGAGATTTCTGTTAGCTTGCATCGGAGTGCAAGGTAGCTACAACAGATAACTATTCGAATCATTCGCCATTATCGATAAATCCACAACCTGGAAGCATAACCTGGAATCATAACTTGGAAGCATAACCTGGAAGCATAACCTAGAAGCATAACGTGGAAGCATGAACTAGAACATGCACTAGAAGCATGAACTAGATTTGATCTACTTTACTCGTCATCGAGTTGCTTGATTATACATTTGTTGCTTTTATATACGACCAGTAATTTTGGGCATCAGACAATTCTTGTCGCATTAACCAAAACCAAAACGACACATGATTTCGGCGAAGGAAGCGATCAAGCGATTGAAAGACGGCAACGAACGGTTTGTTAATGAGGTTCACGGTAACCGAGAGAAAACAAGTGAATCTCGAAGGCTAAGACTGGTGGAGGGGCAGGAACCGTTCGCGATTATTCTTGGTTGCTCCGATTCGCGTGTTCCAGCGGAGCTCGTTTTTGATCAAGGGCTTGGCGACCTATTCGTTATCCGTGTAGCCGGGAATGTCGTGGCACCGTCACTCGTCGGAAGTGTGGAATTTGCAGCAAGTAAATTTGGCACCCGGCTGGTCGTTGTACTCGGCCACACGCAGTGTGGTGCAATACTCTCGACGGTAGAGGAACTTGAAGAGCCCGCAAACAGATCGCCGAACCTGCAGTCGATCGTGGAACGTGTCCGACCGGCCGTACAGCCGTTGTTTGAGACAGAGTTGAGACACGACCACGATGCATTGGTGCGCCATGCCGTGCGTGCAAATGTCCGCGCCTCTGCCAGTCAGCTCAAGCAGGGCTCACACCTGCTTGAAGACCTGATTCAGAATCACGGCCTTGTTGTTGTCAGCGCTGAGTACTCCCTTGAGACTGGTGTGGTTGACTTTTTCGATGGCGTTCCCGCGTAGAGAAACGGTATCGTTCTCAGGCCAGGTTCTCTCTTCGCGCCGATTGCCCTTTACTTCCCGGGTCCTACTTCTTCCTCAATGAGTTTCAAGATGCGCCGGTATTCGTCAGTCCAACTGGCTGGCTCAGAAAAGCCGTGTCGCTCAACCGGATAGACAGCAAGCTCCCAATCCTCTTTGCCAAGTTCGATCAGTTTCTGGGTTAAGCGGATAATGTCTTGAAAGTGGACGTTGTTGTCGAGCATTCCGTGTGGCATCACTAGCGGATCTTCGAGTCCCTCAGCAAAATTGATGGGAGAGGAGCGTGCGTAGGCGAGTGAATCCGTAGCTGGCGTATTAAGAATGTTGGCCGTGTAACCGTGATTGTAGTGTGCCCAATCCGTTACACTCCGCAGCGCTGCCGCTGCACCAAAATGCTCGGACTCCGTGAAGAGGGCCATAAGTGCAATAAATCCGCCGTACGATCCGCCATACACAGCTACTCGTTCGGGGTCGATTCCGAACTGCGAATTCAGGTACCGAGACGCGTCAACCTGATCTTGCAGATCCCGGCCACCCATGTGGCGATAAATTGCAGTCCGCCAGTCTCGGCCGTAACCGGCTGATGCGCGGTAGTCCACATTGATCACGTAGTATCCGAGGTCGGTTAGGAGATTGTTGAACATGTACTCTCGCGAGTAGCTGCTCCACCAATGGTGGACGTTCTGCAAATAGCCAGCTCCGTGTACAAATATTACGGCAGCGCCGTTTGCAGTTTCTGGGACAAAAAGCTGTGCCGGTACATCCACTCCATCCGATGCGGGTACGTTTACGATTTCAGGCGCGCGCCAGTCATATGTCTGCCACGACGATTTTGGTGACTTTGTAATCTGTTTGTCACCGATGTAGAGTTCGGTCGGTTTGTTGGTGTACGAACGAAGAATGGCCATCGTCTTGCCGTCCGGGTTTACCGTTACGGAATTTTTCCCGTCCATTCTGGTTAGCTGCGTTCGCTTGCCGCCATTCACCTTCATCTTATAGAAGTGCCGAACAAAAGGAGATACTTCGCTGCTCGTGAATGTCCAGGACTTTGCGTCTCGCGAAAGCTCCGGGTTGAACACTTCAAACTTTCCATCGGTCAGTTGGCGGGTCTGTCCGCTTCCCAAATCCACGGTGTAAAGGTGACTGTAGCCGGTCCGCTCACTTTGGAAATAGAAATGGGATGTCCCTGGAATCCATCCGGTTGTGTACATTCCCGGGCCTCCGATCCACGCATCGTCATGCTGTCTGTCCAACAGAGAAACCGTACCACTGGCCGCGTCAAGTCTGGCAATCCACCGGTCTTTATTGTCACGGGCATTGACGTCGACAATCGCAAACCGTCCATCCGGACTCCAGGACACGCGCGGATATTCGAGTACGCGCTTCGTTTTTGCTGAATCAACTTCCACACCCTGCTCGGCGAGATAGGCGGGCACGTCGTACATGCCCGGAAGTATGTGGAGATCAACCTGGTACGTCGTATCACTAGTAACATCATGAATCCATAGCTCCGGCGATTCAGCTGATGTGCCCACCTTGCGGCGCCATGTTTCTTGTTCCGGATATCCGGATTCGGTGACCAACCGAACCGACATCGTGTTTTTGTCTGATTGATCCGAGCGGTCGGAGAGGACATACGATACGTATTGGGCAGACGGATGTATCTCGAATCCGCCGATCGACTTACTGCCGTATCGGACGGTCGACGGTGATGTTGTGGCATTCTGATCGCGCTCTCTAGCAGCTTCGCGCTCCTCTGATTCCGCTTTTTGTTCGCGGGTATACTGAAAGAGCCGGAGTTCCTGATCGCTCAGGTAGGTGTCCTGTTCATCCTTCTTTTTGTCGGCCGACTCCTTTCCTGAGCGGTAATCGGTTAACTGAATCGTAACGCCAGACTCAACGTCCTGCTTGTAATAGTTGCCGTCCTGCATAAACGTGAAAGCGCCTTCAGCGAGCATGAATTGCGGGTTTGATTCGCGATCACTTGTTAGCGTGAGTCTAGTTGTTTTCCCTTTTGAGCGATTGTGGAGATAAAGGTCGCCACGGTCGGCGTATAGTTTTTGCTTGAAGTCTTCGGAGTAAATTCTGTCACTGTGATTCCATCCACCAAAGCGTGGGTCGGCACTGCGCCGAACGTCGGGCGAAACCTTGGTCGGCGTCCCGCCCTTTATCGATACGGCGTACATCGAGTCACCTGGGAACTGTCCTTCCGGATTCCACCAAAAATACAACTGATCGCCAGATTCCGACCAGGAAGCTCGTCCGGGCAAACCTCCCATTAGTTCAAGCTGATCTTGCATGATGTACGAG
Source organism: uncultured bacterium (assembly GCA_965363925.1). Classification (GTDB taxonomy): domain Bacteria; phylum Bacteroidota; class Rhodothermia; order Rhodothermales; family JABDKH01; genus JAGQWL01. The sequence goes on from CBDTVC010000211.1 coordinate 4,228, forward strand.
ACCGTCAGGTCTGACTCCTGCGCAGTCAGGATAGCCGGCGTTAATGCTGTAAGCAGTAGAACAAGAAACGGAGAAAGGTGCTTGGCTGAAGGGTGCATCTGTTGTCTGGGTCTTGTGGAAACGGGGTGGTTGCTCTAGTGAGGTCTGCCAGCGAGCTACGGACATTCGGTGAGTGCCGCCGAAGGCGATCCGTAGCCGAGAGTCAAGAGTCGCGCCGAAGAGTCGCCACCCAACGTCACGACAAACAGTCGATCATACACGTCATCTTCAAGGTCTGGCAAGTCAGTGCCGGCGAGCAAATTCACGAGCGCTGGCGTTGTATTGCTGTGACCGGAAACCAGCGAATACGAATGCCCACTTGAGCGCAGAGTGGCTGCCACATCTTCCAAAAACGTTGAGCTGGTTGGGGTCTCGATTATTTCAAGCTGTTGTTTTGTAGCTGTCGGTTTAGCCGTTGCCAGAGTCCTCCGATACGGCGTGGAATAGATTGCGTCGAGAGGCACCTCCTCCAAAAGCCGACTCAGGTCAACACTCCTTTGCGTGCCGGCCGAAGTTAGTTCAGGGTCGGCGCCCTGTCCGAGACATTTTTCGCCGTGTCTCACCAGGAAGACGACATGATCGTCTGCTCTATTACTGCTGACTGCGTCTCCTCCATCCGTTTGGCAGGCAAATGCGGTCAGTAGAAAAACAGCGCCAAGGAGCGTGAGCAATCCGTTGATTCCATTTTTACGAAACGAAGTGTATTCGGTCATGGGGGTTGTTCGTCGCATTGTATAGTCGAAATGTGCCCAGGCGGATGTACGAGTGTCATCGAGTAGAGGAACGCCAGCACGCCGGGTCGCGGAATTCACTCAAAAGTTCTGAGCCTGCCATTTGATACCGCTGTCTATTCCTTAATGCCTTTTCGAATCGAAGGAAACTAGCTGTTGTCCGCTGGTATAAGTACAACGACAGTTAGACGACAATCAAGCAGGGGAGTAATGTACTATATCGTTGATACAAACAAATCATTTGAAGAAGCGTCGACCGATCTTGAAGCTGCGGTCAAAGAGCACAAGTTTGGGGTGCTGCACATTCACGATTTGGGAGAGACCCTTCGGGGCAAAGGAATCGACTTTGAAGATCAGTGCAGAGTGTTCGAGGTGTGCAATCCGGCCCAGGCCAACAGAGTTATGAATACGGATATGCGCCTGAACATGGCCCTGCCGTGTCGTATTTCGGTTTACACCGAGGGCGGTCAGACCAAGATCGGAATGATTCGACCGGTACCGATGCTGAGCGGTTTATCCGATGATCAATCGCTTGTCCCTATTGCCGCGGACGTCGAGAAGTCGACCATTGAGATGATCGAGGCTGCGCGTTAGCAGGAGCTTACGTCTGTTGTTTGCAAGCTTGTCGCCAATTCGCATCGAATAAACGCGGCGCGTTTCTAATCTAGAACAAGGACTCGCTCTGGGCGGTGAACCCGTCGGGATTGTTTCGTCAACCCGTCAAGGAGTAA
>CBDTVC010000212.1:0-5708 GCA_965363925.1 uncultured bacterium
GACGATTGGTTCAGTCCTGGATCCCTTTTCCTGCTGGCTGACACTTCGCGGAATGAGAACGCTTTCAGTTAGGCTGGATCGGCAGTGTGAAAACGCAGCCGCCTTGGCGGCACATCTCAACAACCATCCAGGAATTTCGTCCGTGCTCCATCCGTCTCTCTCTTCCCACCCCGGTCACGCGATCGCTCGAAACCAGATGCAACAATATGGTGCGATGTTATCGCTGTTGGTTGCTGGCGACGAGAATCGTACGCGCGAGATTGTCTCGTTGACAAAAATATTTCGCCGAGCAACCAGCCTGGGCGGTACCGAAAGTCTTATCGAACACCGACGCTCAATCGAGGGCCCGGGATCCGAAACACCTGTCAATTTGATCCGAATGTCCATCGGAATCGAGTCAATTGGAGCCCTGAGTCAGGATCTCGACCAAGCCCTGCAAGTCCTCAAATAGCGACCGCGTTCTCCTCCTCCACTCTTCTTATCTTCTCCTCTTCTTACCTTCTGCCCTCTCCGATTCTCGAACAACATGAAGCTACCGTTCCGCCTGGCTCAGCGTTTTGTCGCATCTGAAAACCTGAACGGTACCTTACCGGTTTTGGTTGATCTGAAGGAACGCGGTCTCCATTCGACACTTGACCTGCTGGGCGAGTACGTTAAAGACCGGAACGTAGCGGCCGCCGCTCGAGATGAATATCTGCAATTGATTGAGCGGATTTCCACCGAACACGGACGGACTAATGTAGATCGCAATATTTCCATCAAGCTGTCTATGATGGGTCAGAAGATTGATGAGGCGTTTTGCCTCGAAAATCTCAAACAGGTCCTCGCTCTGGCGCACGAGAAGGAAGTTTTTGTCCGCCTCGACATGGAAGGGACAGATATCACGGACTCTACACTTGGAATGTTTGAGACGATGTATCCGCAGTACCCGGACAACGTCGGGGTTGTCTTACAGGCTTACCTTAAGCGGACACGAAAAGATGTTGAGCGAATGTGCGAACTTAAAGCACGTGTTCGTCTGTGCAAAGGTGCCTACAAAGAACCCGCACACCTTGCTCATCAGAAGATGTCAGATATCCGGGACGCTTATCTCGAGTACATGAAGATGTTGATTGCGGATGCGCGCTATCCCGGCATCGCCACACACGATGACATACTGATAGACGAAACGAAGAAGTGGGTCGGGGAAAACGACGTCAGCCGCGACAAATTCGAGTTCCAAATGCTCTATGGCATGCGCCCGACAACGCAACAATCCCTTTCGGACGACGGTTACAACATGCGCGTCTACGTCCCGTACGGTAAAGACTGGGTCCCCTATTTCACTCGTCGCTTACGCGAAAGAAAAGAAAACATCTGGTTTCTCTTGCGAACTCTTGTTAAGAGCTGACGCAGAGACTAGCGTCGCGGCGGATTGGCGGCAAACGCAGTCTCGATTCAGTAGAAGATTTGCAAACTAGGCCAACGCAGCCTTGAGCGTTTCAAGCTCAGCTTCGTGTTCAGCAAGCCAACGCTCCGCATCGATTGCGGCCATACAACCGGAACCCGCCGCCGTAACGGCTTGCCGGTATACGTGATCCTGGGCATCCCCTGATACAAACACGCCGGGGAGTTCGGTATAACTTGAGCCCTTCACGGCTTCAATGTATCCCTGCAGATCCATCTTTAGCCAGCCAGTGAAGACATCAGTATTGGGTTTGTGTCCGATTGCCACAAAGAATCCTTTGACATCCATTGTGGACTGTTCACCGGTATTAACATTCTCGACCAACAGCCCTTCAACATCTTTGTCGCCGAGGACATCAACGACACGTGTGTTCCAGATAAACTCGATCTTCTCATTCGCCATCGCTCGGTCCTGCATGATCTGCGATGCCCTTAGCTCTTCGCGCCGATGCACGAGGTATACTTTCGAAGCAAAACGCGTCAGGAATAGTGCTTCTTCCAGGGCGGTATCACCGCCTCCAACGATTGCTATTTCGACATCGCGAAAGAATGCACCATCACACGTGGCACACGCTGATACACCTCGACCAAGAAGACGCTGCTCATTCTCAAGACCGAGATACTTTGCGGCAGCCCCCGTCGAAATGATCGCGGCCTCAGCCAGCATCGGTTTCTCCTCATCAATCACGAGCCGAAACGGATACACCGAAAAGTCTACGGCCGTTACCATCCCGTATCGGAGGTCAGCGCCAAACCGCGTCGCCTGCGCTTCAAACTTCTGCATCATATCCGGTCCCATGATGCCGTCAGGAAAGCCGGGGTAATTCTCCACATCCGTAGTGGTGGTGAGTTGTCCGCCAGGCTCTGGGCCTTGTATCACAACCGGCTTCAGATTTGCACGCGCGGCGTAAAGCGCCGCAGTCAATCCGGCGGGGCCTGATCCGATGATCACAACAGCGTGGGTCTCAGCAGACGAAAAGTCGATAGACTCAAATGGTTTTGAGTCAAAGCTCTCTGGTTTTTGCGGAAGCTCCAGCATAACACGTCCAGTCTAAAACGATCATATTTCGAAGAAAGCGGCAACCCGTCGGCAATCAGGTTACCGACGGGTCGTTTCCCGTTCATTTTGCAGCTGCCTCTAGGCAGCTTCCAAAGCTGAATCCAACTTGTCAGCAAGCGCTCGCTTTGGAACGGCGCCGACAATTTGCTCTACGACCTGGCCGTCTTTAAAAAGCAGCAGTGTGGGAATAGATCGGACGCCGTATGCCATGGGTGTCGCCTGGTTCACGTCGACATCCATCTTCGCAATCTTGGCGCGACCTTCGTATTCGCTAGCCAGTTCTTCAATTACCGGTGCAATCATTCGACACGGGCCACACCATGTTGCCCAGAAATCAACCAGGACCGGCTCTTTAGAGTCGAGAACTTCCTGCTGAAAATTTGCGTCCGACAGGGTAACGTATTTCGAGTCCTGTGCCATATTGTCATCACCTGCTACTTTAAGTGTACACGACAAGCCTGTGCTTGTACGCTATTAATTGCCGGTCGAATTATGTCCGACCCATGAAGCTATACTTACAATCCCCGTACCACAAAAAAAGCTGACGAATTGCCAGCTATCTTCGCCAAACCAACCCCCGGCAAATTTTCACGGGCAAGCGCCAGGCACTTACGTCGTGTACCAGTGGTCGTGTACCAGTGGTCGTGTACCAGTTCTTAAGCCAACATCCGCTCAATCGAGTTGGCGTGTAAATCATTTAGTGTCTCAACCGACTCAGATATTACAACCTGCCCGTCGACAGTAATCTCGACTTTCTTCCCGCCAACGTGACCGATTGCCGTCAACGAAACAGGCAACTCTTCGATCGTTTTCTTAGCCTTGGCCACATTCTCGGGAGCCACGCTCACCACGATCCTTGACTGGGCCTCACTGAACAATACGGCCGCGAGCCCATAGCCTGCTGTATCACCAAGGTCGATGCGGCATCCTTTATCCCCAAAGATCGCGGATTCGGCAATAGCTACTGCCAATCCGCCGTCCGAAACGTCGTGTGCGCTCTTGACCAATCCCGCACGAATTAGCGTAAGGACCGATTCGTGCACTGCCGCCTCTTCGTCCAACTCGAAGTATGGCGCATCTCCAGCCGTTTTGCCGATTACAGTCGCAAGGTATTCGCTACCCTGAATGCTCGAATCGTGAACCCACGCGTCAGGGGTAAGCAATAGAACGGCGTCGCCTTCAGCCTTGAAGTCGGCGGTGGTCGTGTGTTTTTCGATGTCATCAACCAGGCCAAGCATTCCGATTGTCGGCGTTGGAAAAACCGCCCCATCTGGATTCTCGTTGTAGAACGAAACGTTGCCGCCTGTTACGGGTGTTCCAAACCGGCGACAGGCATCTCCCATCCCACCGACAGCTTCTTTGAAGACCCAATACACTTCCGGCTTGTAGGGGTTGCCGAAGTTCAGGCAGTTCGTGATTGCAACCGGAGTCCCTCCTGCGCAGGCAACATTTCTCGCCGCCTCAGCGACCGCAATCTGGCCGCCTTTCCGTGGATTCAGGTATACGTATCTGCCGTTGCAATCAGTTTTCACCGCAACGCCACGATTGGTGCCTTTTATGCGAACAACAGCAGCATCTGAAGGTCCTGGTCCCACAACTGTGTTCGTTCGGACGTTTCGGTCGTACTGTCGGAAGATCCACTGCTTTGAGGCAATATTGGGTGACTCCAACAGTGCCTTCAACGATCCCGAGGCTGCCCCAGCATCAAGTTCAGGAAGCGATGATTCGTCAAAGTCGCGAACAACGTCCAAATACGCAGGGCGTTTGGTCTCCCGATAATAGACGGGAGCACCACCACCAAGAACAAGGTGCTCCGCTGGAACATCCGCAACAATTTCGCCATGCCAGAGCACTTTCACGCGCCCATCCCCTGTCACTTCTCCAATTTCTACCGCATGCAGGTCCCACTTTTCAAAAATTGCCTCGATCTCATGCTCCCGGCCCTTTTCGACGACGACAAGCATTCGTTCCTGGCTTTCAGAAAGCATCACCTCGTAGGGCGTCATGCCTTCTTCCCGCATTGGGACACGATCTACGTGGATAATCATGCCCGAATCGCCTTTCTCACTCATCTCGCAGGTGGAGCATGTAAGGCCAGCTGCTCCCATGTCCTGAATCCCGACGACGACGCCACTCTTGATTGCCTCAAGCGTGGCCTCGAGTAGCAGTTTTTCCGTAAACGGATCGCCAACCTGCACGGAAGGCCGTTTCGCTTCGCTGGCCTCACTGATCTCCTCGGATGCGAATGTTGCTCCATGGATACCGTCGCGACCCGTTGCGGACCCGACAATATAGACCGGATTGCCGTTTCCCTTCGCAATGGCCGACGCCATATCCCCGGCGTCGAGAATCCCGACACTCATGGCGTTTACGAGTGGGTTGCCCTCGTATGATGGATCAAAATACACCTCGCCAGCAACGGTCGGGACTCCAAACGAGTTGCCGTAATCCCCAATTCCGCGGACGATACCGTCTAACAGGTAGCGAACTCTCGGATTTTCTATGCTCCCAAAGCGAAGTGAGTTTAGGGAGCATATTGGGCGTGCTCCCATCGTAAAGATGTCCCGCTGGATGCCGCCAACCCCGGTTGCTGCTCCCTGATAGGGTTCCACGGCAGACGGATGGTTGTGAGATTCGATCTTAAAGGCAATCCCGATCCCGTCTCCGGCGTCGACGACGCCCGCATTTTCCTCGCCGGCACCGACTAGCAGCATTTCACCAGCTCGGGGCAGTGTTTTTAGAACGGCAATTGAATTCTTGTAGGAGCAGTGTTCGCTCCACATAACGGAATAGATGCCGAGTTCGACGAAGGACGGCGTACGACCCAGTTTCTGCACGACCCATCCGTATTCTTCTTCCGTTAGACCATGTTCAAGTGCCAACGCCAGGTTGACTTCGGGATCGAGAGCAAGTGTATCCGGCATTCGGGAACTGGTTTGTCGCAGAGCGGAAATGAAGTGATCTGCAATTTACAAACTGCGCAGAACGGATGCGCACCCGCAGAGGGACCGATCGACGAAAATGTTTTGCACACACGGCGGTACGCCAGCCACAATCCTGGCCAGCGGCTTAGGCCAACGCCAAGCCGGGTACCCGTACCTACCGTTTTTTGGACGACACCAACATTCCAATCGCTCCGCCGACGGCAGTCGCTAGCAGAAACGGAGGGAAAAAAAGTATGCCAACACCCGCACCGATTGCG
>CBDTVC010000213.1:0-5665 GCA_965363925.1 uncultured bacterium
GGTCGAATCGGAGAAATCCGAAAGCGGTCCGGTATCGTACGCCAGAGCCTACACCGACCCGCATTTGCGCAACTGAAAACTGTCCGTTGTCTACCACCGCAAATTTGGACGGACCCGTTCGGATGACTTTTCCGGAAAGGGCTCCCGCATCGATGAAGGCGGCGAGTCGCCAATCCGAACCCAAACCAGGAAACGGAAACAAGGCTGACGCGCTGGCTGTCCATTTCGTTTTTCCACCAGCCGGCTCATAAACGTAGCCCCTTATGTTACCATCGCCGTCATATTGTGGGCGAGGAACCTTGGCGCCCATAAATCGGTCCGGCCATCCGCGGACGTCATTTGCACCGCCGGCGGCAAACAATATTTGGTCAAAACGATTTTCAAACCGGAGACTGTCTCGTTGCGTTGTTTCTCCGAGCAAGCTCCGACGTCCAAGGCCGAGCGGGAAGACACTGCCAACTGTAATTCGGCCGACAATTCCGTACGAATCTCCAAACTTCAGATAGCCAGTTGCGCCTGTCCCCAGTTTGAGGAATTCAAGCTGCGACCCGATAGACCCGCTCCCGTATTCTGCGAACGGCCGAAGTTCAAAGCCTTCCTGAGGGCGCAGCAAGTCATCTGTTTTGCCGAACGCGCCGGTCAGCGACACGACACTCTTGGTGTACGGATCACGGAGCAAAAGGGAATCTTCTTCAACCGGACGCGTAAATTCAAGGTTACGATTGTAGACGTGTTTAAACGCAAGTGTGCGGAGGCGAACAAACTGGTATACGATTGTCGACTCAATGCCAAATTCTCGACGATTTAGTCCGTAAAAGCGATCACTTGCCTGCAGGTACGGGTCCCGTTCAAAGAGGACAAATGGTGCGAGGATGAGCGACATTCGTGGCGAAAAGAAATACGGCTGCTGGACGGAGAATCCTGCACCAAGGTCCCATGGCGTATCGTTTCCTCCTGATGTGCGTGCCAGTAAACCTGTGTTCGATTTTAGTGCAATCGCCAGGTTGCGTGCATCTCCGAAAAAATTGCGATTCTGCCAACCAGCCGTTGTGCCGAGTCCTTCTGCGAGTGAATAGCCGACCTGGGCTGATACAAATCGTGGGTCACTCTCGCGCATCCGATAGCGGATAGTGACGGTGCTGTCACGTTCTTGTTCGGGCAAGTCGGCCAAAACAACTCGAAACAGGTTCAGGCCAAAGAGTTCTTGCTGGCCCCGGAGCATTTCGTTCTTCGAAAACGCGTCTCCGACATTAAGAGGAATTTCTCGCAGGACGACCCGCTCCCGGATCGTTTCGTTACCCTCGAGAACAAAGTCAGATACTTTTGTTTTAGGGCCGGCATCGACAATAAACTGAACGTCAACCGTGTTGTACGTTGAATCAATTTGACTCTGCGGCTTCACATAAGGGAAGGCGTATCCATTGTTCGACAGCCACTCCACAACTCGGGCCTGGATAGAAACACGTTCAAACTCAGTAAAGCGGTCACCAATCCGAAGAGCGACCTGGTCCTGGAACTTTGACCACTTTTGTTCCATCTCGCCATCAAACTGACTTACCGCATACGTGCCGTCTGTCGCGTAGTAACCAACATCTTGAATGATTAGCGGTGGACCTTCATCGATAGAGAAGACAACCTCGATCTTGTTTGCAAGCGTGTCGAGTCGGGAGTCTGTATAAGTGATCGACGGAGCAAGGAAACCGTTTCTATTATAGAAGCGACGCAGGCGGACAACGTCTTTCTGCAATTCGATCGGATCAAACGGATACGTCTCCCGGCTCCAGAACGTCAGTCGGTCAACAAAGGTTGGAGCGCTGGTCGCAATTTGCGTTTTCAGCTTTCGTTCTTCAAACGATGGGGGCAGGGTAAAATCAAATCCGATTCCACGCACCTGCGTCTCAGCATTGATCAGGTACAGCGGGGCCTGTGCAACCGCCGTGCCCGCGTACACGGTCGATACGCAAATCAGGACAAGAATTTTGCAGACAAACAGCCACTTCGGTTCCAGGCCGGCAGGGGACAACGAGCTGGTCTGGTGGAATCTCAATTGCCTGACTCATTGCTGGTCGGGTCAACGTCAACTGTTGCAGCGACGGTGCTGTCGACTGCCATCGGAGTTTTGGTCGAGTCAGTCTGGATCTCGGTTTCTGTGTCTGGCGTCCCGAGGGAATCCGCTGGGTTCAGTATGACCAGAGAGTCAGCAGTAGGCGCAACCACGTCGTCGAAGGGGGCGGCCGAAAGCGTAACACCTGTAAACGTTATCGAACCGTTAGACGTCTTCAAGAGAGCGTTGGCCGCGCCAGTTCCAAGCTTGCCTTTGAATACCGCTCCGGCCCCTTTGCGCGAAAGCTGTTTTTCGTTAACGCGAAGGTCGTGAACCGAAATCGATCCGGCACGTGTTCGCGCATCAATCGTAACGTTTGCGGTTGCCGGCAAGCCAAGTGCCAAGTCTCCGTTTGCCACGTTCAGGTTTACTCGCGATCCAGAGGTCAGCCGGTAGAAGTCCGCAAATACATCACCGTTGAGTGTGGCGAGGTCCAGCGATTCTGATCCCCCGAGATACACGATTGATCCGTTTTCTTGTCGTACCTCGATCGTTCCTTCAACATTTGTGAGGGTGATATCCCCACTACGCAAACTTAGTCGAAGGGAAGCGTCGCGTGGAATCTTGCCCTCAATATTGATGGTTGTCAACTCATCTTTGTCCGGAATAATCTTGTACGTGTAGGATGCTTCGTCGCCTGCTTCTTCAATCACGAGTTTATCGATCTGCTGCAATGCTGCGTCTCGGGAATTCCCGCGAGCAGTAATTGTGAACAGCAGACTAGCCTCCGCCGAGTTGGTGCCCGTCAGCGTAACAGCACCTGATTGACTTTCAACAACAAGTGTTCTCGATCCGACCGAAACCCCACGCTGAAGCGATGATGTTTCCACAAACTCGCCGAGTACAAGCAGTCCGTCATCAGTGGTCACAACGGTTGGTTTGTTGCAGCCCAGACTCGTCGTAACTGCAACGACCAGTGCAAGTACGCCTGCGATGTTTGTCATCTTGAACGCTGACCAAGCATGGGGGCGCTTTAGTAGGAATTGCGAGAATGCCATGGGATCAATTTGCGAGAAGGAAATAAGAAGGTTTGCGCTTGCGGACCGAAGCGAAATATACGACGTTTTACGCGCGAGAGACGAGTTTGTTAACGTCTGCCTACAAGAATCAATCGCTATTCAGCACGCCATTTTCGGTCTGATTTGCTCGGTAGCGGCGTTCGTGTAGCAGTGCCACCAAGGCGCCAAGCATCAGAATCAAACCAGACAGGTATGCCCATACAACGAAACTGACTACGATGGCAAATGTATCCCCGATCGCGAAAAGTCGTTCGTTGTCCAGCTCGGGTAGCCACGCGTTTATTCGGCCGACAGAAGTAGCGTAACGCGTGAAGACTGTCTTTCCGATTTCCCATAGGGCTGCCGCGATCAGGGCTCCGGCAAAAACACTACGTCGCGGTGGCCTCGGAATGGGCACGTAGTGATAAAGCTGAAAGAACATTCCGATACTCAACAGCAACGGCACGAAATACGATAGATAGCGCACGAACTGTATCCATCCAGATCGAAGCCAGTCGGGTTCGACACCGATTCTACCAAGTACCGAGAGTCCAATTGCATCAAGCGAGTGTACAAAAGCCGTCATTGCAACCGTCAAAACAAACAGCACACCGACTTGGGCAGCCATCCGGGCATCAAACAGCAGGCCTTTAAGCTTGCGACGATGGGCGTGCCAGTCGTCCTGAAACACAATCGCCAGGACGGATCGCAACGTTGAGAACAATGTGATCGCCACGTACAGCATCGCAATAGAGCCCAGGATGGTGAACGATAGGCTGACGCGCTGAAGCTGGTCTGCAAACTCAATCAGTCTTTGAGCATCGTAGGAAGGGAGGTAGCCCGTAACAAAATCCCGTACGGCGTTGTAGGGTCGGTCGCGGGCCAGCACTCGGCCGATAAACCCAAGCAGTAATACCACGATTGGAACGAACGTAATCAGGACTTTGAACGCTACGGCCTGGCTACAGAGCAGTACTTGCTTCTCATCAAACAGCTTGGCGATACCCACCACATAATAGCGGACCCCCGCCATGATGTTCTTCGCGGTCGCGACGCTCGTCCGTTCGTCATTGGAACTCCCGGCGATCACCTCAGAAGCAGTTTGTGAATCCAGACCTGACTGATTGTCGTCCCGCTTCTGATCAAGTTCGGCCTGATCAGCTTCGGCGTCTGGGTCTGCACGTGCACGTGAGTTCTGTCTGGCATCGGTGTCCGAATCGGGGTCGTTCGTCCCGTCAGATTCGTCGAGCAGGTCGGTAGTATCCAACGTGCTACCTTTCGATTGACTTGCGATTCCGTTAAGCGGAAGCCTTACGTGCGACGTACAATGGATCAGTTCCATCAACGACGGTTGCTTCAGTAATCACACACGATCCGATTTCGGGCCGGTCGTGTACATGAAACATCACGTCGAGCATTGTGCTTTCCATAACGGCACGCAATCCTCGGGCTCCCGTACCTAGTGCACGCGCTTTGGAGACGATTTGTTCTAACGCTGCCGGTTCAAAGGACAGATCAACGCCATCCATAGCAAGCAATTTCTGGTATTGCTTGACAAGAGCGTTCTTGGGTTCCGTCAGAATACTTGTCATCGCTTCATTGCTCAAAGCATCGAGCGAAGCCATCACAGGAAGACGACCGATCAACTCCGGAATCAAACCAAAACGCAGAAGGTCTTCTGGCTCAACATGCTGAAATATTGACGGATCACGCTTATCAACGTTATGCTGTGTTTCTGTCAGGAAGCCGATGGTATTGCTCGACATCCGATGGGCGATAATGTTCTGAAGTCCATCAAAAGCCCCACCGCACACGAATAGGATATTGCTCGTGTCGATATTGATGAGACTCTGCTCCGGGTGCTTTCTGCCACCTTTCGGCGGGACTCCGGCCACGGTGCCTTCCAGTATCTTCAGCAATGCCTGCTGCACACCTTCGCCCGATACATCTCGGGTAATTGAGGCGTTGTCCGACTTGCGGGCAATTTTGTCAATCTCGTCGATGTAAATGATCCCTCGCTCGGCACGCTCCACATTGAAGTCTGCTGCATGGAGCAGGTGAGCCAGGATCGATTCGACATCTTCGCCCACATAGCCAGCTTCGGTTAACGCGGTCGCATCCGAAATCGAAAAAGGAACATCCAGGACTCTCGCCAGCGTCTTGGCCAGCAGCGTTTTCCCTGTTCCTGTTGGGCCGATCAGAAGGATATTTGATTTCTCAAGCTCGACATCCGCATACTGGTGGACGTAGTCCTGCGAATCAATGCGCTTGTAGTGATTGTAGACAGCTACCGCTAGTGCCTTCTTTGCCGAGTCTTGGCCAATCACATACTCGTCTAGTGCACCTTTGACTTCTTTGGGCGTAAGTCGGTGATGGCGACTCGGCTTATTGCGGCGCTGCGCACTATCGGCGGTCGATCCGGTTGATTGGAAGGAGGCGATGTCACTACGGACAATTCCGGATGCATCATTGATACACCGGTCACAGATGTAGACATCCGGCCCTGCAACCATTGAGGTTACTTCGTGAGCGGTCCTCCCACAAAACGAACAACGGATTTCGT
>CBDTVC010000214.1:0-5662 GCA_965363925.1 uncultured bacterium
CCTTCGACGATGCGCTTCGGTCATCAAGTCCTTTGTCCCGGCAAGTAACGAACCGACCGGTGCGCCAAGTCCCTTGGACAGGCAAACACTCACCGTGTCGAAAGGAGCCGCAAATGTCTTTTCGGATATCCCCGTGGCGATCGACGCATTCCATAGGCGAGCGCCGTCCAGATGTAGAGCCAGTCCTTTGTTGCGAGCAGCAGTTTCCAGCGCTCGAATCGTATCGATCGGCAAGATGGTGCCGCCGATCTTGTTCATGGTGTTCTCGAGGCAAAGCAGTCGCGTCGGACTTTCCCAATAGTAACCGTGTCGTACGGCGGCCGTGACTTGTTCGGGTGACAATACACCGTTGTGCCCGTCAAGCGGGGTGATTTGCACGCCAGACAACACAGGCGCTGCCCCCGACTCGTAATTAAAAACATGGCAGGATCGTTCACAGAGGACTTCATCTCCGGGCCTCGTATGAATGGTCACGCCGATTTGATTGCCCATGGTTCCGGATGGCACAAAGAGCGCTCGTTCCTTCCCGAGGAGTTCAGCAACGCGTTCTTCCAGGCGTCGTACGGTGGGATCCTCACCGAACACGTCGTCGCCCACCTCGGCTTCGTAAATCGCCCGGCGCATGGGCTCATCTGGACGCGTAACGGTGTCCGAACGTAGATCAACAATCTGATTCAAAGTTTCCTTGGGGTTTGGACCGAGTCGCGAGAATAATACGAAAGCGAGGGCACTACCGGCTGCTACAAATGTTCGGCACGCAATACCGGGACAATACCGGGTCGATATTTATGTGCAACCCGATGAAAAGGGGTACCGGATCTAACGCGTTAGTACAACCGTCTGTGAGAGCCGGATCGATTCGCGACGCGTGTCGGAACCATGCAGGGTAATGTAGTAGACACCACTCGCCGCATTTTGTCCGTCTGCGGTTGTGCCGTCCCATTTTGCTAGAAAGACCCCTTCACCTTTCTGTTCATCTTCGAGCGTCTTCACCAGGCGACCGGTGGCGTCGTGGACTGCAATTTCGATTGGACCCGGTGCCGGTAGTTCGTACCGGACCGACACGGTCTGGGAGAACGGGTTGGGGAACGCCGCAGCCAGTCGGTATCCGCTACGTTCAACGCCGTCGGTTGGAGGGGACAGGGTTCGCCGGATTCTGTGGACCGTACGTCCCACCGCAAACCCGAGCGAGTCTCCCACAAAACGAAAGCGATTTAAGCGGGGCCGGATTGCTTCTTCTTGCCACGTATCGCCACCATCTGACGTGACAAACACGGGCGAGGAGGAATTTCCGCCAAGCCAGCCATTTCGCTCATCAATAAAACCAACTCCTTGAGCAAAATAGGGTGACTCGGTGACTAGCTTGTCTACCCACGTTTCACCACCGTCTGTAGTCTTCAGCACATTTACCGGGCCGCCACGGTTTCGTTGGAGCGAAGCAAATCCGACGCGTCTAGATGGAAACGAAAGCTTCCAGATCCATTCACCGGTGCGAGGTGTGCGGTGAACTTCGGTCCATGTTTGTCCGCCGTCGACTGTCTTAAGAATGATGCCACTGGACTCGCCGTGAGAGGCATTGGTGAGACCCGCTACAATCCCAGAGTCCGGATGGGTGAAGTGGACGTCGATTAGCCCGTCAGCAAGCGCGGACAAATCGGTGGACGTCCAGCTAGCGCCTGCATCCGTAGATCGCACAAAAAAGGCGGGACCGCGAACGCGCCCGACGGCGACAATGGTTGAGCCATTGACGATTTGCATGCCACAAATCCCAACGGGAATGGGTCCGGATATGGCGGTGATAGGAGCCCATGTTGCGCCGGCATCAGTTGTTTCGTACAGGGCCGTAGGATCAGTTGCGCCAAACTCTCCAGCGCCAACGTTGCCGGCGAAGCCGTGCAGATCTGAAACGAAGCCGATTGATCGGAAATGCGCGGCGCCGTTTTCGTGTTGTTTCACCCACGAGTTTCCGCCGTCTTGCGTGCGGTAAATCTCACCGTCTCCATTTACGATCCAACCGCTGAGGTTATCGCGGAAGAAGGCGTCGTTAAAGCGGGAGGTGTAGGGAGCGTTGGGAAGTTCGTCGATCCTGTACGTGTCTTGGCCTGCGGCGGATATGCCCGGAAGCAGGAGGAAAAGGAATGCCACAGTAGCACCGCAGAGGCGTGCTCCGCCTTTTCTGGGACTGTATGTGTGAAGAACGCTCAATTACTCTACTCCTCGATATGTGAAACCGGCTGCGGGAGGTGGAAAATAGCGAAAAACGGGGCGTTAGTGATGGTTGTTTTGATATTTCAGATTGACAAGAAATTATATTCAGGAGGAGGTTATGCCCTAGTTGCTCCACGTGTCTTTTGATGCAGGCCACAATTGGTGGCTAGTATTCATTTAGATAGGAATCGAATCGTGCAAGCAGAAAATCACACTAACAAAGTGATCGATGCGCCGGATGATGAGGTGGAGCGGTGGCTAGAGGGAGCGCAGTCTGGCGATGTGAAATCACTGGAAAAACTACGATGTTGGGCATATTTCAATGCTCGAAGCTATTTCGGATCGCGAGTTCCAGCGGAAAGGTCGCTGCAGGAAGGCGACATCGGCGACTTGACTTCCAAGTTCTTCATCGACTTCGAAAAGATATGGCCCAAGGCTCGGTGTATCACACGTTACAGTCGTTCATTGATGAAGTGCACGGTCACTCGTTATTTGGGGTCGCGGAGAAGGAGAAGGGAAGTCCCGCTTGAGATTCCGGGGCTTGGGAACGGGGAGTTGCCTGTGGAAGAAAGCGCAATCCAGGTCGCTACGGATGCATACAACAACTGGAGCGATGTCGAGTGGGAGCAGTACGAGGCGGTACTGCAGGCTTTTTCGAATGCGGATTCGTTTACCCGCCGAATAGTGACGGCTCGCATGTCATCGCCTCCCATTCCATATTCGGTATTGGCGGATGAGCTGCGCAGCACAACGACGTCATTGCGCATGAGAATGAGTCGATTCTACCGACTTGTGCGGAGTATCTACTCTGAGTCGACTGCTGGACGTCGTCGGCCAGCCGCGATCAAGCCATTTACATCTGACAATATTCTCCGAAGGCCGTGGCTGGACTAGAACACCGAGAATTTGCACGGCTCGGATTAACGGCAATGCTAAAGCTGTTGTCCAGGCCGCCTGATCTCGAGCTAATCCTATTGTATCACTTTGTCTCGACAGGACAGGAACTGAGCGATGTGCTTACGGCCCAGGAAGTTCGTTGGGCAAGAATAAACTTAAAACTACATCCCGTCTGGGTAGCGGAGTCGGCAGAGGTTAGGCGGCTTTGGGATGGGTTAGACTGTAAATCGTAAAGAGGCACGGGTTTGGGCTAACGGTGCTGCTTCGTCTTATAGAAGATTTGGAATCGGTAACGAATATTGGATCGTCAATCGTCGGCCTGTTTGGTGTTTTTCCGGGGTCGACGAGGACTGCCGGCGTGCCGTCCTCTATCTCATTTACCGTGCATAATAAACTGGGCCCAGAAATAGGGGCGGGCGTGAAACCGACTGCGTTCAATCGCGTGGATTTTTGCTTTCTGAAGTGCTATTACGGGCGGATGTTTCCGTACAAGGCTTTCATAGAACGGTATCATGAGGTTGCGAGTAGCCGTGTCGCTGGCTTTCCAGAGGGACACCACGACGTTGTTCGACCCCGCGTATAAGAAGCCACGGGTAAGTCCAATCATTCCTTCGCCCGACTCCAATTTTCCGAGGCCTGTCTCGCAGGCGCTCAACACAACAATGTCCGCGTTGAGTTTGAGATTATACACTTCGGCGAGGCTGAGTACCCCATCTTCCCCCGAGCCACCTTTTGATGTGAGGACGAGACCAGATTTTTCGGCGTTTACATCGTCGGCGAATGCATGTGTAGCAAAGTGTACGTAGCGGTAGTCGCTGAGAGGAATCGATTTGACAGTCTCTTCCGATGCGTCCTCGTTAAGCAGCACGTAGGTCCGTTCACCGAAGAATCGGTCTCGCAATGAGTAGGACTTTCTAAAGGTCTTCTGAATGCTCAAAACTTCATCGAGACTCCCAGGTAAATAGGCTTGCTCTTTCCCCGCCACTTGCTGACGTCGCGCCAGAAAGTCTCGTGACGACGAAGACGTCGAGCTCGAATCCAGAAAGACAGGCGCCAATCCCACAAAGTCATACTTTGCATCACTTACGGGCAACTTCCGCAGCTGAGTAAACAGCGTTGCCGAGTACGAATACGACATCGGATAGTCACGGATCATGAATGGAAGTATGGTGTAAACGAGGTGGATGTCAAGCGGGACGTGGCGGGGGAGAAGGCTCTCGAACGGTACGTAATTCAGGATCCCGTCCGGCACGATAACAAGCTGCTTCTCGGCAATAAACTGTTCAAGCGGACGAATGAGAAGGTCGTACAGTTTCTCGGCAGTCATTGTGAACATTCCGTATCGCTGTTCGGTGATTCCTCTTAACAATCGTTGAACGTTTGAGTCAAGCGAGTCGATCGGGGCGAGCGCAACAAAAATGCTGGTGTCGCGGGAGATACCGAAAACGTAGATCGAGTCCGAAACGGTGTACTCGAGTAGAACCTCGTCACCTGTTAGAGCCGATTGCACTTCGTCGACGGACGCAATATTGGTATTGTGCTTGAGGTTGTAGTAGTCGGGATAGTTTTCTTCGAATTCGCGGATCAGACGCGAATACTTCCTTGTGGCGTCGAATCGTACCGTGTTCTGAGCTTCGGAAGCACCTGGCGTTGACTTTGCTGATTCACTTAGAGCGTATCGGAGGTCTCGTTCAATCGACAACAGCGAGTCCGGGATACTAGAAAAGCGCCTCGCATGCGACTCCGAAATGGCGTCGAGGAGGACCCCGGCTCTGCCCTGTTCAGCAGCGCGGAACGCCCTGTATTTGAATTGGGTTTCGTCTGTTTGCTCAAACAACGACTTCGCAACAAGGAAAGCTTTTTTGGACGAAATATGGGTTTCTTTGACGACTGACAGTTTGCTTAGATCTTCAGATAAAGCCTTGCGGAGTTCGATCGATAAATCGTTTGCTGTTTCCAGATGAGCGAGCTGTTCCCGGCCGGTGGAGTAGGGTCTAGATCCGAACCGGTTATGGATTTCC
Organism: uncultured bacterium; assembly: GCA_965363925.1. Lineage (GTDB taxonomy): Bacteria > Bacteroidota > Rhodothermia > Rhodothermales > JABDKH01 > JAGQWL01. The sequence continues at coordinate 5,127 of CBDTVC010000214.1, forward strand.
CAGCCTAGGAGCAGTTGCCAAGCGCCAGATTTTATTTCTGCATCCAAACTATCAAATGTAGATGCGGAGCGCATCAGGAATGTTTGTGACGCGGCGGTATCAGCGAGTGCCACACTCGAGTTCGACAGGATTAACAGTAGTTCGGATTCGAGGGGATGACCCTCATCCAACGAAGCGGTAAGGGTTTCGTATGCCTCCGTCTCGATTTGTTTCGAGCGCGCGGAATCATCGTTGTCGAACAATGCTCGAGCAAGGGCTGTTTTGGTTCGTATTCGATGTAAGGGATGCGTTTCAGCGTGGGAGGATAACAATTCTAAAATATTATCAAGAAGCAGAACTTCACGAGAATGGTCTCCTTCGGCCCGAGCGATTTCCGCCGAAACGGTTTGCAACTCAACCGTCCATATCCACGCATCCTTGTATAGCCCCAGCACTTCTTCTGCCATTTCAACGAATCGCTTAGCCTGTCCAACCTGTCCTAGACGCTGGTTTAGTCGGGCCATCTCAAAGTAGCTGTAGTAGAAATCACGATGTAA
>CBDTVC010000215.1:0-5661 GCA_965363925.1 uncultured bacterium
GAACACGGTACTCCAGTAAGCAGTATTTTATCTGTTTCGAGTACTTGCCCCCCCCTTTAAGTCCGCAACATCGATGGCGCCGAGCGCAACCACAAATCCCGACGACCGCACCAAGCCAAACGCCTACGATCCCTCACTAATAGAGGATCAATGGTACAAGTATTGGACTGACGGCGGCTTCTTCCAGGCTAACGTTAGCGACGAGCGAGAGCCGCACGTCATTATGATGCCCCCGCCCAACGTTACGGGTAGGCTGCACATGGGACATGCCCTTCAAAGTACCGTGCAGGACGTATTGACCAGGATGCGTCGGATGCAAGGGTTTGAATCGCTATGGATGCCAGGTATCGACCACGCCGGTATTGCAACGCAAAACGTCGTAGAAAAGGCGCTCAAAAAAGAGCATCGGACAAACAGGCATCAGCTCGGCCGAGAAAAATTCGTCGAAAAAGTGTGGGAGTGGAAAGACGAATACGGCGACATTATCAGTGGGCAAATGCGCAAACTTGGCGTCTCGTGTGACTGGCGACGCCAGCGATTCACAATGGACGACGGGTTTAGTCGCGCAGTGCAAGATGTCTTTGTGCAGCTTTTCGAACAAGGTCTCGTGTATCGTGGTAGCTACCTTGTTAATTGGTGTCCGGTTGACCAGACTGCTCTCTCCGATGAAGAGGTTGATAACGTTGCACGAAAGGGCAGCCTATGGTACGTTAAGTATCCGCTGTCTGATGGGTCCGGATTTGTAACGGTCGCTACTACAAGGCCAGAGACGATGTTTGGCGATTCAGCGATTGCAGTACATCCAGAAGATGATCGGTACACGGACCTTGTCGGAAAAACCGTAAATGTGCCCCTAACGCAGCGAACAGTTCCGATAATTACGGATGATTACGTAAAGCCGGAGTTTGGCGCCGGTGCATTAAAGATCACGCCGGGACACGATAAGAACGACTTTGACATTGGTCAGCGTCACGGGCTCCCAATCATCAATGTAATTTCGCCCGATGGTACACTGTCGGAAGAGGTTGGTGAGCGCTTTGCTGGGATCGATCGATTTGAGGCGAGGAAGAAGATTGTTGAAGAACTCGAACAGTCCGGGCTGTTGGAGCGAGTAGAAGACTACACCGGAACGGTACCGGTTTCGAGTCGGTCTAAGGCAATCGTGGAACCGCTCATCAGCCGACAGTGGTTTGTAAAAATGCAGCCACTTGCCGACAAAGCTCTTGAAGCTGTGCGGCAGGGAGACGTTGCGTTTCACCCAAAGAGATGGGAGAACGAATATTTTAGATGGCTGGAAAACATCCGCGACTGGACGATCTCCCGACAACTCTGGTGGGGACATCGGATTCCTGTTTGGTATCACCTCGCCGACGACGGAGAAATTGACGAAGCACGGGATTTTGTCGTTGCGGTTGAACAGCCTGAACCGGGCATGGTGCAGGATGAAGATGTACTCGACACCTGGTTTTCGTCTTGGCTCTGGCCGTTTGCAACGTTAGGCTGGCCGAAGAAAACCGAAGATCTCGAGTACTTCTATCCCACAAGTGTCCTCGTCTCCGGGTACGACATCCTATTCTTTTGGATTGCCCGAATGATTATGGCTGGACTTCATTTCACGGGAAGAGTGCCATTCAAGGATGTGTTCATCACAGGAATGGTGAAAGACAAACAAGGCCGGTGGATGTCCAAGAGCCTCGGCAACGGTATTGATCCGCTCGATATGATCGAGCAATACGGTGCTGACGCTGTACGGTTTTCCCTTTCCGTGCTTTGTGCTCAGGGACAAGACATTAAGCTCGATCCGTTGAAGTTCGAAATGGGCCGCAATTTCGCCAACAAGATTTGGAATGCGTTCAACGTTTTTGGTCAGTTCATGGAGGACGGAAAGGCATACCCGGAACCCGGTGGAGTCGATTCCAACATGGACCTGGCCCAGCGCTGGATGCTTCACCGACTCAATGCAACGATTGCGTCGGTCGACGAGTCAATGTCGAAGTACCGGATAAACGAGGCCGTCCTGGCGATCTACGATGTTTTCTGGCGCGACTATTGTGATTGGTACCTTGAACTGATCAAACCGAAAAGCGGCGTAATGACTGATAAGGTTATTGCTCAAGCGATCAGTATTTTTGAGCGCATGACAACTCTACTTCATCCGTTTATGCCGTTCATCACAGAAGAGCTATGGTGGAAACTGCGACCGCGACAAGAGGGGTCGTCGCTAATTGTTGCTCAGTGGCCCCGTGTTCGCCAATACGAAATCGATGAGCAAGCGGAGAGCCTTTTTGGATTGATGCAAAGAGTGATATCCGAAATCCGAAATATTCGTTCTCAGTACAATGTTTCGCCCTCCAAGTCAATTCCCGCCATCGTTAGCGTCACGTCTGGAAACGCGGAGCTAGTTGACGTTTTTCGAAATCACGCCCACTATTTCGAGTCCCTCGCGAACGTGGAGTCGTTGAGTGTCGGGCTCAATTTGTCAAAGACGGAAGCTAGCGCCTCAGCAGTCGTGGGAGAAATCGAACTGTATGTTCCTCTTGCCGAAATGATCGATCTTGGAGTCGAAAGAGAACGTTTGTCGAAAGAGATCGAAGTGAAAGAAGGGTTTCTCGCCTCTGTCCGCAAGAAGCTGTCCAATGAGCAGTTTGTTGAGCGAGCCCCGGCCTCTGTCGTTGCGGGTGAGAAGGAAAAAGAAAAGTCCGCTGGTGATGAGATAAAGAGGCTGCGGACTAATCTGGCAGACTTGGATTCTCGGTAGGCTCGAAAAAATCGTACATACTTCGTCGGTAAATCAGACAACACGCTAACCTGCAACGGTAGATGACTAACCCGTATCAAGTTCTTTCCAAGCGCGCGTTACTTCGTGAAATCGAAAACGCACCACGCGTTCCATCTGAGGATCTGATAAAGGAGGCTACTCGCCGGGCGACAGAGATTGAGTCGGGACTGTGCGAAATCATCGCCAAACCAATCGTTGAAAGCGGGTTTGGTGGTCACGTACTAGCTGGATTGTTGCTTATTCAGGCCCGGTCTCTCGTATCGATCCCGCACTTTGCCACTCTGTACCGGGATCCAGAAAAAGAACCTGTCCTAAGCCCATGGTTTGATGGTCAGATTGCGAATATTGGCGAAACCCTTTTGCCCCCATTCCGGAACCTGTTGAGTGATACATCCGCAATCGTTTCCGGGCGTGTTGCCGCCGTGGACGTGCTAAATACGCTGGCCGGACTGTACCCGGAAATTCGAGACAAGGTGCTCGACGCAATTCGAAGTGTTGTGCAGGATATCGGCCGACAGGATTCGGTAACGACCGAGGAAATGGAGTTGTTGTCTTGGGCTGTTTCCGCATTGGTTGATCTAGGTGATCGAGATAGTGCAGAATTGGTTCGTGGGCTGGTCTCCAAGTCTCATGTGAACCAAGAGACATTTGGAGAGTTTGCCGACTATGCGGAGATGTTAATCGAGGGAACGCCGTCGCCGGAGATCAATCGGCCAGTGCGCGTACTTGACTTGTATCGGGCAGTCAGTAAGTGGGACTCAATGTCTGCAGAGGAAGTCGTCGATCACTATAAACAAGCTATGCTTGAGGCGGGTGTCGATGAGAAGCTTGTTACGAGTTTGATGTCAATCGCACTTGCACGATTCGTTGGAGATCGGCCAATCGAATCCGGTGCAGAGATTGTAAATGCACTAAAGGCTACGCTGTCCGACGCCGGAGTTGACGAGCATGATTTAGACGATGCTGTTAAAGAACTCCTTGTCACGATCCTTGCGTTTGACGGGATTGAAACGGATACGATTTTGCCTGTCGGCATAGACCGGTCAATCCGCCTCCGCCTTAAAGTATAAGGCTCGTCTAATAGCTTCCGTCGTAAACCTGCATGTCAATACTTGATCGGCACGGTAACCACAAACTCGCTCCAGATGCATTTACGCCTTCTGTCCCAACGACTCGCGAAATCCTCGAGTCGCGCCTTGTTCGTTCTGGTAGTGACGGCGATACTCCTCGGTGGTTGTGCGAAGGAGGTTACTCCCCAATTGGAGGTCGAAGATCTTAAGTATCAACAGCTCCCAAGTGGCGCCCGTATCGTCTCCGGAGAATTGTATAATCCGTCTGATAAGCTTGTACCCAATGCACAGTTGCAGCTTTCTCTTTTTGACGAAGACAACATCTTTGTGTCGACGATGTTTATCGTCGTCCGTTCGATTCCAGCTGGCGAACGAGTCTCTTTTCGTGAACCTGTAGACGTAAAATTTGACGTCAAGGCCACCCGAGTCAAGAGCGTACTTGTGCTTTAGCCACCTCGGGTGCTCGCCCACGCAAGTCTGCCGGAGGTCGCAACTCGCAAGACTGGAGGTCGTCCCCGCGTCGACGCGCCCCGGACGTGACATGGAGTTAGCGGCATATACGTCGCCGATTGCTCGACGTCAATACTATCGCTTCCGGTTTCCCAATCTCGTGTTCATTGGACAGATTCCTAGGCGACGACGATTGTCGGATCAACACTTGCTTTCCAGGCCACCAATCCGCCGTCCAGCGAGAATACCGGTCGGTTTTGGGCAAACTCATTGATAAGCCTGGCACCCGTAGCTGATCGTTGACCAGAGCGACAGTACACGACGATAACTTCTCCATCTGAATTGGCTGGTAGTTCAGAAAGGCGTTGACGCAATTCTTGTATCGGAATATGCAATCCTCCAATGTGTCCCGCCCTGCGTTCCTCCTGATCACGAACGTCAAGCATCACAATAGTCTGATCATCCGCAAGCATCATCGATTGCAATTCTTGAGCCGATAGTAGCGGAACGCGTGCACTCCCAGCGCAAAAAGCTTCAAAGTCCATCAGGGGCATGTCCGTCGCCTCGTCGCCGCATGTCGGGCATTTCGGATTCCGGGTTACACTGAAGGAATTGTGGTCATTCGATTGAAAGTCGAACATCTCAAGCTTACCGGATAGCGACGTCCCAAGGCCAGTCGCAATCTTAATTGCTTCGTTGGCCTGATATAGCCCGACGATCCCAGGCACGACGCCAAGCACTCCAGCAGTTTCACAGGTTGGGACTAACTCGGGCGGTGGCGGAGACGGAAAGAGGCAACGGTAACACGGGCCGTTCTCGTAATTAAAAACGGATACCTGTCCTTCGAAACGAAATACCGATCCGTAAACCAATGGCTTTGAAAGACGGACACAGACATCATTGACGAGATAGCGGGTCGGCAAATTGTCAGATCCATCAACGACAATGTCATACTCTCCAACGATTGTCATCGCATTAGCGGACGACAATCTAGTCGAGTGTACGTTGACTCGGCAGCTGCCATTGAGCAAGTGCAGACTGTCTGCCGCCGATTCCGTCTTCTTTCGGCCAAGGTCTGATTCGCTATGGATAACCTGCCGCTGAAGGTTGGAAGCATCAACCACGTCGTTGTCGACTATGCCGATTTTTCCAAAGCCAGAAGAAGCCATGTACAAAAGTACGGGCGAGCCAAGTCCGCCAGCGCCAACCACAAGCACACTCGAATTCCGTAGCCTGAGTTGGTGAAATTCTTCGAAACCGGGTAGCGCGAGATGCCGGCCTGCAGCGCTGTGCGTGCGAGGGCGACGTCCTTCTGAGCGAGGTGTACGCCGGCCAGTTGGCCGTAGGTCGTCGCGAACCGGG
>CBDTVC010000216.1:0-5642 GCA_965363925.1 uncultured bacterium
TGTAGCGATCAGCAATAACACGCTGAAGATTTTTGGCATAGCTGGGGCGACGTTGGGCTGTTTCGCTGAAGGCATATTGATGGATTTCTTGGTTCCGAATTATGAAAGTTACCGTTTTCTCTCCGAGGGCGTCATTGCGTCACGTTCGGATGCATCCGATTGATACCCTTCGGGAACCCGATACGCCTGAGTGAATAAGACGGCAACTTGCGAGAGTGGCGGAATTGGCAGACGCGCTAGATTTAGGATCTAGTGGGGTAACACCCGTGGGGGTTCGAGTCCCCCCTTTCGCACTGTCTGCTACATAGAATGCCCGGCTTGTCCGGGCATTCTTCGTTTTGGTCGGTTTCGTGTGGTTTTCGAATCAAATGATTTTGGATAGCTCAGGTGGTTCGCAGGACTATTTTCGTTTGAGGAGTTCTGTTTCATCAGTTCTCCATGTGGTCACCCATTTGAAAGACTATTTCACAAGCGAGTTGTAATCCGACAGGTGAGCTGTGTCGATATCAACAAGGATATCGTACGCATCTGTGCTCTCGCGCGAGTCTTGAAAAACTGCGGCCAATTCCTGACTTTTTGCGGAAAAGAACAGGTCAATTGTATAAGATCGAGAACGTGATTCGGCGAGCTCCTGGAGTCCTTTCAGGGCAGCGAGGACACTTTGACGTGCCGCATCAGTCTCGAAGACAAATTTGTCAAGTCCATCAAAATGATATAAGTAGTAGGTCTGTCGCAATTTCTGGAAACTTGGGTCGAGCATTTCTGAAACGATATCTCCACGGCTGCGATCGCCCCCGAGTGTTGCCCAACCCAGCGCACTTTCGTTTTTGCCGAGATCTGCCAATCGACGAGCTTCTTCGAAGTATTGTGTGCCACCAAATTCCTCAAACGTATCATAATCGTAGGCGAGAAGAATATTGGCGTAATAGTCCAGAAGCGTCGCCATCTGGTCAAATCGATCCTTATCGAACAATAGCGGTGTCCCTTCGGCATAGGAGAACGTCCAGCCTTCGTCTATTATCCGCAGGACATTTGAAGTCTGAATTGTCCCGTAAATTGGTCTTTTCGATGCAATGATTATGTTAGTTCGAAACCTTGTCAGGGACAGTGCCTCCAGAAATTGAATGTTGATGGTACACTCAATTCGCTCTTCCTGCTCGACACGATCTTCAGTCCAGACATTCCGGTTGATATATTCTTCGATTATCGGCCCTAGCTGATCAAGGAATGAGTACGTCGAGGTTGAGCCTTCAAGTGTCGTATGGTCTACTGCGACTGTACAATTAAACTCCTGAGCCGATACTAGCCGGGGCCAAACCAGCAAGATCACCAACGTGGCAACAACTGTCAGAATTGGTCGTTTGGACATTTTGGCTCTAATATCGATGTCTTGGGTTCGGATAGCCGTGTTAACCACCGTAAATTTCTCGGGTTTCGACTTCACGTGAGAATGCCCTTTCACTTCGCTTACATGTATTCGGTTTCGCCTCACAAACGACGCACACCGGTTTTCGCTCCGGCTGAAAACCAACGGGTCGTCTCGCCTGCGCGTATGCGAGCGTGCCTGGCCCTCGTTTTTACACTTGTGTCCGTTCTGGGCGCCACAGAGGTAAGTGCACAGGCCCTCGTTGGTGGTGGTCGTTCTTCTGGAATGGGTAATGCGACGACCGCCTTACGCGGAGATGCGTGGGCATCGTCTAATCCGTCAACGCTTGGGACGCTTTCCGGACGTGCCGTCTCGTTCTTCACTAGTCAAACGTTTGGGCTCTCAGAATTACAATACTCCGCGTTTCAATACGTCGAGCCGTTCGGATTCGGTTCAATTGGCGCGAGCATTTCGACGTTTGGTTTTGCCGACTATCGTGACACCCGACTCGGTTTGACCTTTGCCCGGGGATTTACTTTTGGTTCGAGTCGAAAAGCCTATCTGGGTGTGGACTTCTTCTACGGCCAGGTAGCAATCAGCGAGTACGGATCAACCGGCCTGATCGGGGTTTCCTTTGGGGGCTTGGTTGAAGTCTCGGACGTATTTGATTTCGGGTTCAGTATCCAGAATCTGAATTCACCTTCCCTTGGCGAGCAGGATGAACTGCCCCGGGTTCTTTCAACGGGTATCCAGTACAGTGCCTCAGATGTTGTTTCTGTTGTTGCGGATGTTCAACAGGAAGTTGATCGTCCCTTGATGGTTCGCGGGGGAATCGAGTTTCATCCGGTTCGCGCGTTGTACCTCCGCACAGGCGTAGGTACAAAACCGACCCGCTTTTCGGGCGGAGTTGGTGTCCGGGCAGGCCTGTTGGCGGTTGACATTGCCGCCCAGCGGCACGACATCCTGGGGTGGACACCCGCGGGTGGACTGTCGTTGTTATGGTAGGTTGTTCCGAGCGATTTATGATTCGACTGATCGTCATCTCACTTTTCCTTGCGACCGCGGGAGTTTCCGTTACTGTACAGGCACAGGTTCGGTCTGACACAACGGCGTCGGGAACGGTTGAGCGAATTCTGGAATCGCTGGATGAAGACGCGGGCGACGCGTCGCAGTTGATTGACTTTCTTGCATCACTTCGAGAGAGCCCGGTTGACGTTAACTCGGCATCTGTATCAGAGCTTGCCCAGATTCCCTCGATTGACGAACTGCTCGCATTTGCAATCGTAGGGTTCCGCGATGCCAACGGTGACTTCCAGTCCCTTCCAGAGTTGCAGCTAATTGATGGAATTACGGAAGATGTTTTTGCGGATGCCCGCCCCTACCTCACCATTGGCGATCAACTGGTTTCTGCGAGCAGGAGGCCTAGTCCATATCCGCGCGCGTTGTCCCTCCGCGAAATAGCTGGTGGGTTGCGATACGACCTTATCCAGCGTGTCACGCGTCGCGTTGATTTAGGCGACGGGTATTCGGACGATTCAACGCGGACGACCTACGCCGGTACTCCTGAGCGAGTGTACACCCGCCTTCGTGCACGAGTCGGGCGAAGAGTCAGCTTGAATTTCACGGGCGAAAAAGACCCCGGCGAGTCATTCTTTTGGGACCCGAACGGTCGCAGCTACGGCTACGACCACGTTTCGATGCATCTGGCCGTCAAAGATTTTGGAAGGATTAAGTCGCTCGTTCTCGGCGACTATTCCGTCGCCTTTGGACAGGGACTTGTGTTCTGGAAGGGGCTCTCGCCGGGGAAAGGGCGCGACGTGATTTCACCGGCTACGCGTTCCGGAAGTGGATTCTCGCCGTACGGTTCGACGGATGAGAACTCCTTTCTTCGGGGTGGTGCGACGACAATCCGGATTACGCCAAAGCTGTCCGTCTCTGGATTTGGTTCGAGACGCACACTCGACGCCACTGTTATTGAAATTGACACGACTGACGGATTTGGGCCCGCAATCGGTTCGGATCTAATCGAGGAAAGTAATCTTACCAATACAGGACTTCATCGAACCCCGAACGAGCTTTCCAAAAGAGATGCTCTTCGGGAGACGATATTTGGTGGGAATATTGAATACGTTGGTGAGCGCATTCGTATCGGAACGGTTGCCTATAGCGGACAGTTTGACACACCGTTAATTCCCGGGAACGCTGCTTACGAGCGCTACCGGTTTCGTGGCGATAATATCGGTGTTGCCAGCATCTACGGTTCCGCGTTTTTGGGTTCTTACCAATTGTTTGGAGAAGTGGCTCGGGACCAGGAAGGCAATGTGGCGGCCATTGCTGGTACGTCGGTTCGGATTGGTCGTGGGGCTCGTGCCGTGTTGTCTGCCCGGCGCTATCCGCGCGGTTACACTAATCTTCATTCATATGCATTCGGAGAAAGCAACGGCTCGACGCAGAACGAATCAGGTGTTTACGTAGGGTTGCAGCTCAAACCAGCGAGTACATGGTCTGTCGCTGGGTATTTTGATCAGTACCGTTTTCCCTGGGTCCGTTTTGGCGTCTCACTTCCTTCGCGCGGGCATGAAGCGCTGCTGATCGCGGAGCACAAACCGCGACGTTGGGTAACGACGTATATACAGCTGCGGACCGAGACGAAAGAAGGTGGGTACCGATATACAGATTCGCTAAATCGAATCATTGACGGCGTGCGCAACGAGACAAGGCAGTCGGCGCGGCTCAACCTGCAGTATGAATTCAGCAAGCAACTCACGTTGCGGTCGCGCGTCGAAGGAACACGGTTTCAGACGGAGGGCGAACGTGCATCGTTGGGAACACTTCTTTTGCAAGATTTCCGATGGAAGGTAACGCCCAGTTTTCAACTCGATGGCCGCTGGATGATCTTCGATACAGATGGTTTTGATGCGCGGGTGTTTACCTACGAATACGACCTCCGCTACGCGTTTGCTATTCCATCGTTTTCGGGTCGCGGACAGCGGACGTATTTGTTGGCTTCATTTACGCCGGTAGAATCAATCTTTTTGCACCTCAAGTAGGGGGTTACGCGTTTTGAACATGTTGAGACAGTTGGGTCTGGATTGGATGAAGTTGACGGCAATCGGGTTCGCGAGGTCAGGGTCCAGCTCCAGTGGCGCTTCTAGATTACAACTGCTTTGTGCCGTTGTGATTCTGTTACTGGCTGGCTGCCGCAGTGCCAATGAGTTTGCGGTCAAAGGACGGATCGTCGGCTTTTCAGATGACAGCTTAACGGTGATTGTCGCCCACGAGGAAATCAAAGGCCTTATGCCGGCCATGACGATGCCGTTCAGGACTCTTCAGACCCAGGAATTGCGAGGGTTTGATTACGGTGACCCCATTTCCTTCCGGCTTTTCGTCGCACAGGACTCAAGTTGGATCGATTCCGTCGAAAAGATTGCTGACACGGACGTACCCGCCGCGAAAGCCGGAATTGCTGATGTCGACGGACCAGTGGCGATCCTGCCCGGAGAGTATTTGCCGTCTTTCAATCTGATCGATCAAGACGGACGGGACGCTCGCCTCTTCGCATCGACGAAGGAGGCCTACGTCGTGGATTTTGTATACACGAGGTGTCCGATTCCTGAATTCTGCCCGATGTTGTCCAACAAATTTCGCGAGATGCAATCCTTGATCCAGACATCCGGCAATGACGCTGTCAAGCTGGCAACGATTACGGTTGATCCGGCGTTTGATTCACCGACTGTTCTGAAGGCGTACGCGTCGCGGTATCGCGCCATCGACGATGTTTGGTCGTTCTATACTGGAAAGCAGGCGACGCTTGATTCGTTGTACACGTATCTCGGAGTGAGTCTCTTCGAAAGTGAAGAACAACCCGTCGCACATCCACTCATCGTTGCCGTATTTCTTGGAAATGGGCGACTGGAAAAGATATGGAGAGACGGAGACTGGCAGCCTGCTGAGGTATTTGCAGCGGCGCAGGACGTCTTGAAACAAGGATCAGTTCGAGCAGACTGACTTCAGAACTTTTCGGCGACCAGACAATTTGGAAAGCCAGAGCTCCTCTTCGACTTGTTCGTCGTCAAGAAAGTACTCCCACTTATCGACTGTATTTTCGTTGAGCACCACGTGTGTAGCCATGTGGGCTACGCGCTTCAGTACGGGAGCCATCCCCATCTGATGGATAAACGTGATATAACACATCGCGTTTTCGGCATCTTCTCTTACGGAGAGCCAATTGTCGCCGCAGACGTGGCAGGTAAAGAAGCGGGACTCCTGCTCCTCG
>CBDTVC010000217.1:0-5640 GCA_965363925.1 uncultured bacterium
TTGCTCCGGAGATGATGGCAAAGAAATCCTGAATCGCGAGCCGGCGATGGCAAATCCGCAGTACGTCGTACCTGCCAATCGGATTTCTCCGTCCAATGCCCGCTCGTTTTCCAACCAGCAGTTTGTCGCTCTTGGTGATGCGCGCTCTGGCGTTGATGGCATTGGTCGGGCACCGTCAACAGCCAATAGCCGGTTTGTTTCTGCCGCCAACGGAAGCGACTCGAACGATGGAACGGCCTCCGCGCCGTGGCAGTCGTTGCAGCATGCTGCAGATACTGTTGAGCCCAACACGACCGTATACGTTGACGACAGCGCCGACTACAACAGCGGCTTAACAATCTCTCGAAGCGGTAGCGAAAACAACTGGGTTGTGTTCGCAAACAAAGACGCAGGACGAGCACCACGGCTTACAGGAGTCAACTCTCGAGACGCCGTCATCGACATCGACGCCAGCTACATCGCGATCGTTGGATTCGAAATCGCAAACCACAACCGGCCGGGTCTGAACACGGACGAGTTGGGAATCCAGATCGAACCTCGTAACGGCGACATTTCGAACATCCGCATTCTCAATAATTACGTTCATGACATCGGGCCGCCGTCGCTATCCGACCCAGACTGCTATTACAACGGACATGCAATCATCGCGCAATCCGAAGGATACCGGATTGCAAACCTCATCATCGAGGGCAACGAAATCAGCAACGCATTTGTCGGAAACAGTGAGGTACTGGTGGTTAACGGTCTGATTGAGGAGTTCAGGGTAACGGGTAACTACATCCACGACGTCAACAACATCGCGATCGACATCATCGGCTACGAAAAGAATCGAGACGAGACGACCAGCCGCGGTCTGGTTGCGGACAATGTCGTCCTGGATGCCTCTAACTACTTTCCGTACTGTACGCGGGGTAATTGCACCTATCCGCGCGGTGATGAGTCTTCAGACGGAATTTATGTGGACGGTGGAGCCGATATCAACATCGAATACAATGTGGTTGGGCGCGCTGACCACGGTATTGAATTGCAATCTGAAAATGGCCAACTAATTCGAAACGTCTTGGTACGGCGCAATGTGGTTTTCAACAGTAACTACAGAAACTTCACGCTTGGCGCTTCCGCGAACTCGAGTGAAAGTGAAAACGAATTCTTTGACAGTCCGTCTCTTGTCAATTCTGCATTGGAAGGTTGCAAGTAGTTTTGTACCAGAACCGGAAGCCCGTTGATTGGTAACTTGCCTCGCCACCGGTTTAATTCAACCGTGATAATTCAACCGTGATTGATCCAGGGGGATTGATCAATGGGGATTGATCAACCGCTACCAACCAACAACGATACGCGATGCAGCCCGACTGGGACCCTTTTGACGAACTTCAACAGGACGGACGGGCGCGTATTCCGGTTGTCAATGAAGCGCTGCCTCCAGATACCCGGTGGGCAACCCATCCTGCTGAAACGACCGAAGTAACTCCCTCGCCGCACGTTGGATCAGCACCTGAATCTGTTCTAAAGAGCGTATTTGGTTACGAGAGCTTCCGAAGCAACCAGAAGACGATCATTGACGCGCTGATTGAAGGCAAAGATGTTTTTGCCTTAATGCCGACTGGGAGCGGGAAGTCCCTTTGCTTTCAGATTCCCTCGATGGTTCGGAAAGGCGTCGGCGTCGTTGTGTCGCCACTCATTGCACTGATGCAGGATCAGGTCGAGGACATGCGACAAAACGGAGTTCGGGCCCACTACCTGAACTCCAGTTTATCGTTCGAAGAGGCTGATCACGTGGAGTCGATCGTCGCGGCTGGCGGATGTGACCTCCTGTATGTTGCACCGGAGCGCTTGTTAACAGAGCGATTTCAACGATTGCTTGATCGGATGGACATCGCTCTATTTGCTATAGACGAAGCTCATTGCGTTTCGCAATGGGGTCACGACTTCCGCCCCGAGTATCTGAATATTGCCGAAGTCACGCAGCGATTCCCCGACGTACCGCGGATCGGACTCACAGCAACGGCAGACCTTGCGACGCGAAAAGAAATAGTCGAAAAACTGCATCTCGAGAACGCTACGGAGATTGTTGCATCGTTTGATCGGCCAAACATCTTCTACCGGGTGCAGATCAAAAACAAAGACAAGCAGCAGTTGCTCACCGTGCTCCGCGAACGTCATGAAGGTGAATCAGGAATTGTGTACGTCCGCACAAGGAAACGAGTGGATTCGATCTCTGCCTGGCTCGCCGATCAGGGCATAGCGGCACTGCCGTATCACGCGGGTCTTGACGCGGATGTCCGCTCTCGGAACCAGCAGAAATTCCTGATGGATGGCGGCATTGTCATGGTTGCGACTGTCGCCTTCGGAATGGGAATTGACAAGCCAGACATTCGAGTCGTCGTACATCTCGACCTGCCGTCAAGTATGGAAGGTTATTACCAGGAAACCGGACGGGCGGGGCGTGACTCACTGCCGGCTGAAGCGTGGATGTTCTACTCGATGTCGGATGTCGTGGCCATGCGCAATTTGCAGAACCGGTCGGACGGCAATGAGGAGTACAAGTCTGTTCAGCAGCAAAAGCTAAACGCGTTCTTGGGATTCTGCGAGAGCCCTGAATGTCGCCGAAAGGGTTTGATGGAATACTTTGGGGAAGCTTATCCGCCGCCCTGTAGTGGATGCGACAATTGCACGGAGCCGGTCGACACATGGGATGGAACGGTTGCAGCACAGAAGGCGCTATCGTGCGTGTACCGCACGGGCCAGCGATTTGGCGCGACCTATCTGATTGATGTCCTCTTGGGTAAAGCTGACGAACGGATGCGTCGCTTTGGTCATGACCAGATTAGTACGTTTGGCGTCGGCGCGGACATGACCCAGGGGCAATGGCATTCGGTCTTTCGGCAACTACTAGCAGCTGGCTACCTCGAGACCGATCTGGATTCTCGGCGTGGCTTCAGGTTACACGGAAGCAGCCGCGGTGTCCTGATAGGCGGAGTGGAGGTACGCTTCCGAAAAGACGCTGAAGCCGTAAAAGGGACGAGCGGGCGTCGGTCCTCCAAGAAGACCCGCGGCAGCCGTCGGGCAATTGACATCGAACTTGATGTAACGGATGATCAGGTCGTTGCCTTGTGGGATGCCTTGCGTGAGCTTCGACTCGAGCTTTCGCGCGAGTTAAGCGTTCCGCCGTACGTCATTTTCCACGACAAGACCCTTAAGGAAATGATCGCCCGGCGACCGAGTAAGCGGGACGATTTGCTTGCCATTTCAGGGATCGGAGAGCAGAAATTGGCTCGGTTTGGTGACCAGTTTTTTGAGGTGTTGCGTCGGGCCGAGTAGTTGTTTGATTGTCCAGCACATGCCGCCTGGTTCGATCTAATGCAACGCATCTATAATAACAGTTGTCCTTATTATAATTTATGCCGATTATCTATAATAACGATTGATCTTATTATAATTTATCGCGATTTTATATAATAATGTATGACGTTATGTTAGATCAGCGATATAACGGATGCTAATCCGCCAGCCTCGGCACTAGCAAGATTTTGATTGGACGACTTGAAAACGGCCTTGGCAGATGGATATCAAAGATTACAGATCGGGTACGCATGTTCGGCAGTACCGATACGAGGCTTTTCTTCCGTCCAAGGTGAACCATGGCTGGACGTGGACAGACCCTCGCATCAATACGCTGCTGGAAGAAGCGACGCGGGCACTGGGTGAGCTCAACGCCTATTCGCGGATTGTCCCTGACGTTGATCTGTTCATTTCTCTTCACGTCCTGAAGGAAGCCAACGAGTCCAGCCGAATTGAAGGCACACAAACGAATATCGAGGAAGCCCTTCGCCCGGCTGATGAAATCGAACCCGAGCGCCGCGATGATTGGCAGGAGGTACAGAACTACGTAACGGCAATGAATCAGGCGATTAAGAATCTGTCGTCGCTGCCTCTCTCCAACCGACTTCTCCGTGACACACATCGGACCCTGATGCATGGCGTCCGGGGCGAAAACAAGCAACCGGGCGAATGGCGGAAAAGTCAAAACTGGATGGGTGGTACAAGTCTGAGTGATGCCGTCTTTATTCCGCCGCCTCATGCCGAACTCTCGGAATTGATGAGCGACCTCGAACTGTTCTTTCACAACAGGGATGTCGACGTACCTCATCTGGTCCGTATTGCAATTTGTCACTATCAGTTTGAAACAATCCATCCCTTCCTTGACGGAAACGGTCGGGTCGGCCGACTGTTGATCACGCTCTACCTCATCTCAAACGATTTGCTCTCGAAGCCGGCACTGTATCTGTCGAGTTATCTGGAAAAACACCGTACCGCTTATTATCAGGCGTTCACAACTGTTCGGGGGACGCATGATATCGGAAGTTGGATTCGTTTCTTTTTACTGGCAGTCCGCGAGGCAGCGCGCCGCGGCGTTGAAACGTTTTCCGAGATTATGCGCATCAGAGAGGAGGTCGAACAACTCATCCTCACATTTGGCGCACGCACCGCAAACGCCCGCCATACACTTGAGTTGCTCTATCGGATGCCAGCCGTTTCAGTTGGCGAGATCGCCACACACCTCGAAGTAACCTACGCCACTGCTAACCGGCTCGTCGCAGACTTCGTGAAGGCGGGAGTCCTGGTCCAGGCTTCGGAGAAGGAACGCAATCGAATTTTTGTGTTTCGCGAGTACCTTGATCTGTTCACGGCGAGATAGCCGGGCAGTGGGCCGCAGCCTCAGTGAGTCATTGCGTAAACGATGAAGTTGATCGCCATCTGAAACGATACCGATGACTCTGCCGCCGAGTTTCGGTTCGGCCACTCCCAACCGTCACCGATATCCTGGTTGTAACAGATCACGACCATCATCCGCCCGGCATCATCAACTATCCCAAAGTATTGATCTTCGGAGGGGTGAAAGTACGGCTTGGTTGATGGCGCAGCATCCGGATCGATATCGAAGTACACCGACCAGATCGGGTGATCCGCAGGCAAGGCTACCGGCTCACGATCCGGAAAGACACGCTTGATGTTGTCATAGAAATTGCCCCACTGCGAAAACCGTTGCCCGGGACGATCATGGAAATCATCGATGATGATGAACCCGCCTCGCTCCAGGTACAACCTCAACGCAGCAACCTCATCATCATTCGTCATCCAGTACCCCGGCTCCGTGAGGTACAATACCGGATACTCGTTGATCGCCTCATCCACAAGCGACAACACAATCGGCGGGCCGTCCAACTTGATGTTGGTCGTAATCTGGATTGCCGTGTGCAGGTTCTGCTCGGCCGCCGGATAATCCGTCGCCCACATGTTCCAACGACTCCACGGTACGCTTTCGTACTGAACGCGCACAAACTGAAACCCAAAATCAGATTGCGCAATCGCCTGGCGATTCCCCGATGCCAACACCAAGGCAAGAACGACAACAACAACAGCCCGTAGATTCAAACACGAAGCGAGCGTGCATGCCGAAACAATTCGGTCGGCCCATCGGCAACTGTTTTGCGAGTCACCTTTAGAATCACTTCCACCATCGCCAATACTGTCACGCTCACAGTCTCGTACGCAGTCGCGCCCACAACTATTTCTATTTCGTCTCGGATGCGGAGGCATGTTCAGGTACTCCAGGCACAGAACTATCGCTTAACGCCG
>CBDTVC010000218.1:0-5639 GCA_965363925.1 uncultured bacterium
ACGGATGATCTGCAAGTCATCTTTGCGCAATCGGATTCGCCGACCCTTATCCAGTCCTTCAAACGGCATGCTTGTTTCGCCGCCATAGACCTGAAAGATTCTGTCGCCCGCATTAAGCAATCCGTCCTGCATGGTTTTGCCGAGACCTTCGCCGAAGGCTAGTAGCAGCACCACGGACACCGTGCCCCACGCGATGGCAAACATCGTCAGGAACGCACGAGTTTTCTGTGTGCGAAGGTCGTTCCAGAATTCCTGCAAAAGGATTTTGAACATGGTACTCGACCGTCTAGGTTCTCAGGCACTCAACGGGATCCAGCGCTGCCGCTTTTCGGGCAGGGAAGAATCCGGCCAGCACCGCGATTATGGCGAGCAACGACATCGTCGTTATAGCGACCAGTGGAGAAAGCTTCGGTGTACCGACGACATCCTGTATTGGCAGATATGACAATCCCTTGATTAGACCAAGAGCAATTAGGAAACCGAGACCTGCACCAAGCCCCACGATCATAAACGTCTCAAAGAAAAACTGCCTCAGGATATCTCGCTTACGAGCACCAACGGATCGCTTAACGCCGATCTCTTTTGTACGCTCGCGCACAACGACATACATAATGTTGGCTACGCCGATGCCACCAACCGTAAGCGTAAAGCTGCCTATGATCGCCATAAAAATGTTGAAGCCTGTAAAGAAAGCCTTCATGAACTTATCGGCTTCGTTTGTATCCCATAGGCCGATTGCATCTTCGTCCGTCGGGTCGAAGCGTTTCTTTTGCCCCATCACCTGGTACACTCTGGACTCAATGGCCTCCACAAGCTCAGGTTGCTCGGGCCGATATATAATATTATTGATGTAGCGATCGCCGAACATCGAGCGGAATGTGCTCGCCGGGATAAATACCCGGTCGCTGTCACGAGAGTTGTACGATGAGTTTTGTGTTTTCGGCTGCATGACACCGACCACGACAAACGGCGTTTGTCCGACGATCACCTGTTGGCCGACAGCAGTTGAATCATCGCCGAACAGCAAATTCTTTATTTCGTCGCCGAGCACGATAACCCGTCGCCGCTGCTTCATGTCGAGCTCGTTGATGAACCGGCCACCGGGCTCTGCGATGATATTACGCATGTCCCCATAGACAGGGTAGATGCCGGTTATCGCGGGCGTGGTCGTTGATCGGTCACGTTTTACTGGAGTGTTGCGGTTAAGGTACTCAGGACTGATCTGTCTGATATCGGAAATTTCACTCTCGAGAATGGGTACGTCTGATTCTTCAAGCGGAACGCGGCGGCCGTCGGGAAATCCCTGGAATGGCTTGGTTGTTTGTCCGCCAAACATGACGACAATACCGTCGCCCATTCCGTGCATGTTTTTCCGGGATTGCTTTTCCAATCCGACGCCAAACGCAAGCAGGACGATAACTGCAACCGTACCCCACGTAATGCCCATGATCGTCAGGGTCGTGCGCATTTTCTGCGAACGGATATCCTGCAGGAATTGGGTGAGTGTCGAAGCGAGGCGCATGTTGCGGTTACGGGTTGTACGGTCTTCCGTGTTTGCCGGGTCTACTCAGCCTACGAGTAGGCGAAACGCACTCACTGCGTTTGGTCGCGGGAAAGTCATCTTTATGTGACGCTTTGGCTTCGACTCGAAACGAATCCTGCTTACCAACTTGCGACGCCAAGACTAGTCGATCACCTTCGGCGGTTTTTCGCGAATTTTCTGGTCAAGCTCAAGCCCGGAAACGACCTCGATCGAAATGGCGTCACTGAGTCCAGTTTCGATGATCCGCGACTCCAGTTCATTATCCGCCAAGAGAATATTAACACGAGCTGTATCGCCCGAGAACTCGATGACGCGTTCCGGAATAAGGAGTACGTCTTCGCGTTTTTCGATAATTATCTCTGCGTTTGCTGAATAACCCGCACGCAGGACAGCAGCAATCGGATCCGCTTCAGGTCGCGTGATGTCCTTCTCCGTAGCGCTCACAATTTCGAGTTCCACTGGAAAGACTGTCGAGTTTTCCTCTTTCCTAGCTTTCAGCCAGATCTTCGACAACAACGCTTCAACTTTCGCGTTTGGCAGGGCTCCAACTTTGATCTCGCTTGGCATTCCCTCGCGCAGCCGACCCACATCAATTTCATCGACGGTTCCGCGGAATATCAGGTCGCCCATGTTTGCCATCGTCATCAGCACCGTGCCTTCCTGGTAGGAAGTAAGCGGTACGATGTTGTCGCCGATTTCGACCATCTTGTCGAGAATGTATCCGCTGATCGGCGCCCGCACAATTGATTCGAACGTACCCTTGTTGGTCGACACCTGTCCCTTTCGCAGCAGTTGCAATGACTCTTGGGCCATCTGTACCTGCAGCTCTGCTTCACGGAAACTGCGTTCAGCCCGATCAAATTCTTGCCGCGCGATTAACTGTTTGTCGAACAGCGTTTTCTGACGCTCGTACTCTGCCTTCAGATTTCGGACTTCGAGCTGACGAAGTTCAATCCGTCGTTCAGCATCAACCAGCTCTTTTGGCGTTGGCGTTGGTTGAATTTCAAGCAGCGGTGCGCCGACCTTCACAAACTCACCGACATCGGCAAACTGCTTTTTGACAACTCCCGAGAACTGAGACTTGACGCCGATTTCAACGCGCGGTTCGATGGTGCCCACCGCGAGCGCCTTATCGACGATATCCCCACGTTCAACGGTAATAGAGGGGACTTCCTCACCGTCGCTTTTCTGCTTGGAGGATATTACAGCGTAGGTTCCACCGCCGATTGCCGCTAGAATAATGACCGTGAGGACGACCTTGCCTGTGCGCTTCATGCGATACGATTGGGCTGAAAGATTGGGTGGCCGCCTACGCATCGGATCGAGCGGAATTAGCGGTCAATCGGGTGCAGTACGGTCAGGACCGGCAAGGGTTACATCTGCATGGGTGAATTTGCTAAGATTGTAGCACGTGGAGAATGTATGCCAATTGAGCGGCAGAAATGGGTTCGTTTTGCCAGCATCGGATAGTGAAGCCGCATGGCCACACATTACCGTGTATCACCAAGCGCAGCCAGCGTTTTCGCGAACCCTCCTTCGAGAATTGAGCCTCGCTGACAAACTGCCCCGCTGCCTACATTTCGCGCATAAATTCATAGCCATTGTACGTCATTGACTGAACGGATCCCGAATCGTCCGCCTCAAACCGAACAAACTCGCCGCTCATTGGGATGAGCTCCACGCGGATTGCGTCTGGCTCAGTTCCTGCGGTTGACACGGAGACCATGTTGCCGATGCGTACGCGCAGCACACTCTCTTCGACAGTCACGACCGCTGTTCCGAACAACGGGTTCACAAACGTGCCCGCGTAGGCCTCGGGCGCCTGCGTAAGCGTGGATGGTCGGTTCGCCCTACTTGCACGGTCAGAAGCAACGCGTTCGCCAAACTGTGCAACACGACTCTTGATCTCCTCGACGAACTGCTCAGCTTCTTCGGTTGGGTTTTCGTGTTCGAGCCAAAGCCGGTACGCGAGCGACGCAATACTCGTCGCCAGGTTACCCCCGATCCCGCTTTCGTTGATGAATACGGCAACACCGACCTGGCGCTCCGGTAGGAATGAGATATGACTGTGGGCACCACCAAATCCGCCGAAGTGGTGGATCTGTCGCTCACCGGCGAGATCGTTGTCAAAGCTGCCACGATACCAACCGAGTCCGTAACCGTCCCGAAGAAAATCGCCGTAGGCTGCGTCAACCTTCGCGGCCTGGTCGTGGGTGGATCGTATGAGTTCGGGCTGAAAAACCTGGTCCCCATCGATCACACCCTCATTGAGCTGTGCCTCGATCCAGCGCGCAGCGTCAACCGCAGTGGTGTACATGCCACCAGCGGCGTGCATGGTTTTGTCTTCTTTGACGAGGTAGGCGCGTTCAGCGGATCCGCCGGCGCCAAAGGCGAGGTATGGTTCAGCCACGGGTTGTCCAAACGCACGCGCCTCTGAAGCGTAGGCCGTTGTGTGAATCATTCCCGCCGGTTCAAACAGACGTTCAGCGAGCACATCTTGCCAGCGCTGGCCAGTTTGCTCATCGATGAACAGACTCGCAATGACATAGCCGAGATTGCTGTAATCAAATTCGCCAAGGTCGGTATCATCGCTGGCGTCAGTGGCGGCCAGAAGATCGTGCAGCACCTGTTTTGAATGGTCGCCGGTGTAGGCAGTGCGCCTAACGATTGCCGAATTTTGCAGTCCTGAAGTATGCGAGAGCAGGTGGCGAATCGTTACCTCATCGCCGCGAACCTCTGGAGCGAAAGGGACTTCCGGTGCGTAATCAGTCATCGGCGCGTCTAGTTCGATGACGCCATCGCGATCAAGCATCGTGACTGCAAGTGCGGTAAACGACTTGGTCGAAGACGCTATGTAGAAGGGGGTGACGGGGCTTACGGGTACATCGTTTTCGACATCCGCTTTCCCAAACCCGTTCAGGTAGACCACATCTGAGCCTTTGACGACGGCGATCGAGATTCCCGGTACGTTGCCATCTGTAGCCTCCAGCATCTGTGTCACGAGGTGGTCCATCGCCGCTGTCTTTTCGGTGACTTCGGGTTCAGGTACTGTCGGTGGTTCGTGAGGAGATTCGGCACATGCCGCCGCAAATATCAGGACGGAGGCACAGAGACTGATTGTTATGCGCGAGGAGCTCATTCCGAGAAGGTCTGTAGTTGCGGGGTGATTTCGTTAGATATCCTCTAGAGGGCTGCACGTCGTGAACGAATGTAGCGCGACCGGAGAAATTGCTATGACGTGGCGAACCGGTATTGCCGCCGCCGGCCAGTCCTGCTCCGTTTCAAACTATAAGAAGCGAAGTCCGTTGCGGGGACGAATTACAGGGCGCTTTTGTTGCGCCCGAGCTGCGCACCAGGATTCAAGCCATTTTCGCAAGGGTCCTAAACACTCATGCCACCGGGATACTGGTCGTTAGGACTTGAGCCTTCTTGGCGCCCGCCAGATGCTTTTTGCACGTCACCAATAAATGGACTTCGATTCTCCGACGAGTCTTCGCTATCCGATAGCACCATCTAGGCGAATTGGCGTTTTTGCTGTAGTGTTACCGCACGATGACCAACTTCTCTGACTTCAATGCGGATCGACTCCGAGCCACCACCACGTAAACGCCAGGAGGGATGTCGCCGACGCTTGTCTCGATTCGTGTGGGAATCGTCCCGGCTTGCCCACGCCAGAGATTTCGGATTTGTCGTCCAAGCACATCGTAAAGATCAACGATCAACAGTCCAGCCTCAGAAGGCTGAACCTCGAGGACTAGCCTATCATGCGCGGGGTTTGGTACCGTAAACATTACAAATTCACCGACCGTAAAGCGCGCGTCAGTCTCAACAACGGGTACGATGTCGTTTCGAAGAAGCACGCGATCCGGATCCAGAGTCACTGCTATTGGCCGCTCGTCGATCTGGAAATCAAAGACCTGATCACGCTCGTCATTACGTACCGTAAAACGAGTTTCACCTGAGGCGGTCGACACAATCAGGTCGATGGGCATCTCGAAAGTGGACACGTTCGAGTTAGGCTCGGCCTGTACCTGTTGCACTCGGACACTAACGTTGTAGCCGACGTCTACGGGCTCACTCGAGAATTCGACTCGGT
>CBDTVC010000219.1:0-5628 GCA_965363925.1 uncultured bacterium
GTTTACCCTTTCCAATTTGTGGCAAAACCGCCTTCGCTACAACCTCCTGCGAGAGTATCGGTCGGTCTTCGGCCCGGGGATTTGCAATCCACTCTTCGTACGAGTTCTCCACATACTTGCCAAACACCCGATTGGCTTCGCGGTATTGGTCTTCTAGAATCTGACGCACACCGTCGTCCCCGTCGAGGTCGAGGTCAAATCGAACGAGCTCACGGTACAGGTCCACCCATTCAGCGTGATCCAATTGATCAGACAGGCTAGATGTGATCTTGTTAAACGATTGCAGATAGTCCTGAGAGATCGTTTTTGACTGAAGCCGGTTCCGGTCCAGGATACGCTTACACGTCAACAGCACCTGGCTGGGGTTTACGGGCTTAGTCAGGTAGTCGCTGATTTTTCGACCAAGCGCTTCCTCCATTATCCGCTCTTCTTCCGATTTGGTGATCATTACGACCGGAAGTTCTGGCTTCAACCGATTAATCTCCGCAAGGGTCGCAAGCCCATCAATCCCCGGCATTTGCTCGTCAAGGATTACGATCTCAAATGATTCCGACTTCACACGATCAATGGCATCAGATCCGTTGCTGACACTGGTGACGTCGTAACCTTTCGATTCAAGAAAAAGAATATGTGGCCGCAGCAGCTCGATTTCGTCGTCGGCCCAAAGAATTCGCATCGATGTTTCTTTTTTGTTCTGGCGGTTAAGCGAGCCCGAAGAGGGGGACTAGCAATCTGAATCCGGTACGGTTTGAGGCCGACCTCAAACCGAGCGGTCCGTTAGTTTGTTGGCGCCCAGACGTACTGACCGTCTTTGCCAATGTATCCGAACTTGTCGCCGATCTGGACGCGCGCGAGCCCACGATCAAAATCCCAGGCCACGTCAAAGATTGGCTCGACGACGTGTTTCCCCGTTCGGTCGATGAATCCCCACTTGCCACCGACGCTGACGCGTGCAAGACCAGCCGAAAAGTGCCACGCCTGTTCATATTGCGGATCGATTACAATCTGACCATCCGCATTTCGGAACCCGTACAGACTTCCAATGCGGACGCGATCAATGTCGAGCGTTTCGACAACATTTTCCGGCCCAACAAAAGTCGTTGGATGTTCTGAGGCCACAATCACTTTGCCTTCTGTGTCGATATATGCCCATCCTTCTGCCGTTTGAACCGGCGCCAATCCTTTGGAGAAATACCAGGCGTCCAGATATTGTGGCTCAATGACGGTATCACCTTCCCGATTAATGTATCCAAAGAGGCCGCCTACCTCCACCAATGCTCGTCCATCAGAAAAGGGCCAGGCCCGATCGAAATAGGGACCGATGGCGAGGTGCCCACCCATATTCATGTAGCCCCAGTGACCTTCCTCCAGAATCAGAAAAAGCTCCGCATCATTGTCTGCAGATTGATCCGTTTGTTGTGACGCCACCGCTGGTTGCGAAGAGCGCTGACACGCAAACGTGCTGGATACAAGCAGAACGACCAAAAACACCTGTATTCGGTTAACGAACGGCGAAGAAGTAAGCATAGAAGTGCAGTGCGGATTAACTTTGCCAACAAATCGAGGATTGGGTGGTACGCGGGACTTTCGACATCGTTCACGCGTGGCTACCGCGCATATTTCACCGTGCCGCAACTGATTATTGATTTCGCGGTTAACCTGTTAGCTCGCAGAAATATTGCGACCCGGGCCTTCTTGCCAGTTCCAGGAATCACCTGGAATCCAGGTGTCCCGGTGGCGGCAGGAACAGAATCATTGTTTTAATGAAAGGAGATGTTTGATGAAATCGAATGTTGTGGAAGCAGTCAATTCCCAGATTAACGCCGAATTCGAGTCGGCTTATATCTATCTGGGGATGTCTGCCCGAATGGAAGAGATGAGTTTGCCCGGATTGGCGCAATGGCTCCGAGTCCAGTGGGAGGAAGAGATCATTCACGCCATGAAGTTTTACGATTTTCTTGTCCAGCGTGGTGAAGCTGTGGAGCTCGAAGCCCTGAGCAAACCGACGGCGACTTTTGCCACTCCGCTCGAAGCTTTTGAGGAAGTCCTGAAGCATGAGGAGTACATCACTGATCGGATTTGGAAGCTGAACGAGGTTGCCGAGAAGGAGCGCGATTATGCCCTCCAGTCTCTGTTGAAATGGTTTATCGACGAGCAGGTTGAAGAAGAGGACAACGCACGAAGTGCAATCGATGCACTGCGGCTTGTTGGCAACGATGGCTCGGGCTTGTTCCTTTTTGATCGCGAAATGGCGACACGGACATTGCCTCCGGCCAATGCGCCTGCTTAGGGTGCCTAAACCCGGTGAGAATTTGCTCGCCGGGTTGTAGCTGTGGCGCTCGACGTTACGCCGAAGGTGCGTCCGCGATCCAGAAGTGAAATTCTTTCGTGCTGTGCATCAAGATCGCTGTCAAGGTGGTCTGCACAAGAAGCTGTACTAGCGACTGACCCCAAACGATTTGATTGACGCAGAGACTCAACCAGCAAAAGATGAGCGCACCGTTTCGAAACCCACCGTTTCGAAGCATGCTGCTTCACCGGACGCATCGCTCTTTGTCAGGCCTTCAAACGTGTCGCTGCCAATCAATGCGGCGGAGCTGTTTAACAGGGATGCTTCGCTCGTTGTCGAGATCGGGTTCGGTAACGGATGGTTTCTGGAGTACCTCGGAGACACCTATCCGGAGACTAACATCTTGGGGGTTGAACTCTCGATTTCCTCGACGGCGCGGGCTTACAAGCGATTGTATCGTCGTGCACTTCCAAACGTCACGATGTTTCGGGGGAACGCGCATTTCCTGATGAGAGATATGCTGGCAGACAACAGTGTATCGACGATCTACGTCAACTTTCCGGATCCTTGGCCCCGACACCGGCATCGGGGCCGTCGGTTGTTGCAGACAGCGTTTCTCGATCTTGCGGCAACCAAACTAAAACCGGACGGAGCGCTGATCCTGACAACGGATCATGGCGAATACTTCGACTTTGCACGGCGGCAAGCTGCCCAATCTGGTGCTTTTCGAGAAGAGATTTCTGAGCCCGAACGTGCCCTGCTTGAAACGCGTTATGCCCAGAAATGGCAGGCGCAGAACAAAGAAATATTTCACGTCCAGTTCCACCGGATGGAATCACGTCGGCCCGTTGAGCCTGCAATTATACTACTTGACCAGAAGGTACTGATGCAGCACGCCTTGATGGCTGGCGATCTTTCCAGCATTGAACACTTTGAGAAGGTTGTTCTGGAGCTTGGCTGGGGGCATATCGTCATGCGCGACCTGTTTCGATCAATTGACGGTCGCGGATTGCGGTTCTCGGTCCTCGTCGAAGAACCGGGCTTAAAGCAGGATATACTAATCGAGGTTGATCCGCGAAGTGACGGTATCTTTGTTGGTGTGCAGAAGTTTGGTAGCCCGCTCGCCACAAAGGGCGTCGGTGAGGCGGTACGTGTTGTGACCGAGTGGCTGGAAGGCCACGGGTTAACAACGGTTAAGACGTGGTATTAGACGGCTTGGCCGTTTTAGTGGCAAAGCGGCTCGTGCCAGACCATCCGCAGAAATATTCTACATCGCCAGATAAGCCCCGTCGATCGCGTGATACGATCCCGTGACGAAGGACGATTTTTCGCACGCTAGCCACAAGATCATTTCAGCAACCTCGCTCGCTTCACCCATCCGACCAATCGGATGCATCGGTGTTATCTGAGCTAACTGCTGCTCGGTCAGGTTGTCTTCCAGCAGCGGAGTCTTGATAAATGCCGGGCCAACCGCATTAACCCGGATTCCCTTTGCCGAGTATTCCAGGGCTGCGTTCTTGGTAAGGCCAACCACACCGTGCTTGGCGGCAACATAGGCGCAACTGTTCGCAAAGCCGACCTGACTTAGGATCGATCCGATGTTTACGATAGTACCGCCACCCGCTTTCAGCAATTCCGGGATCTGATACTTCATCCCGTAGAAAACGCCTGACAGGTTTATAGCTATTACCGTATCCCAGGCATCAAGCGGGTAGTCTGCCATTGGAGCACTTGCACCTCCAATGCCCGCGTTGTTGACAGCAACGTTAAGCTTACCAAACTCTTTGACAGTCGTCTTCACGAGCTGTTCAACGTCGGACGGTTTCGACGTGTCGGTCTTTACAAACAGGGCCCGTCCGTTCTTGTCCTTGATCTTCTGGACAACCCGAACGCCATTGTTTTCGTCGACATCAGCAACGACTACAGTGGCGCCTTCTGCAGCAAACAGTACTGCCGTACTTTCGCCGATACCCGACGCACCGCCGGTAACGATTGCGACTTTGTTTTGAAGTAGTTGAGCCATTATTGCGCCTCATTCAGTTGACTTTGTATGCCTCACTCTTATCGAGTGAGACAGTCTATGAACTCGCTCACATCCCTGTCGTAGGCTAGCTCCGCCACCCAGTGTAGGATTTCCGCCGAGAGTATCTTCGCGATTCCGAAGTCAAGCAGCTTGACCACCGGATCGTCGGCCATCCATTCCATGGTCCCTGCCGGAAGATACTGGGCGGAGAACGCAGTACTGAGGGTGGGACTTCAGTAGATCATGTTCTTTGGTCGAAGTGTCCACATTTCGTGACAGGTATCGCATAACTCTCTGGAGCCCGGTCTGCGACGGGTTGCCTCGTGGACATCGAACCAACAACAAAATTGGTGGAGTTATGAAATACTCAGTACTACATAGAAACTGGATGGCAGTGAGTGTGCTGCTCGTAATGAATTTGGGATTGGGGATTGGCGCGTTTGGGCAGTCGGTTACGATGACCGTGGCCCCAACAATTATCAATGAAGGTTTTTCAGGTCCCGGTGGTGAAGCTATAATCACAGTAACACTGTCGGCGCCATCTCCTGACGGAACAAACGTGCAGCTCGGCTTAACCGGGACCGCTGATGGGAGTGACTATTCCATTACAACGACACTCATCCAGGTGCCGTTTGGAGGGACCTCCGGGACGGCCACGGTTTCCACGGAGGACGACATTTTCGAGGAGCCAGTGGAAGAGTTAATCGTGGACATCGTCCTGGTGAGTGGCGGATTTGAGGATGGCGAACAGCAGGTCACCATCACAATCCTGGACGATGATTCGAGCTTACCAGTTGAACTTGTCTCGTTTGATGCCGCGGCTACCGGTTCGGACCTCTTGCTTAACTGGGCGACGGCTTCGGAATCCGGAAACGCAGGCTTTGCTATCGAAACGAGTGTGGATGGTCTGCTATTTGTGCAGGTTGGTTGGGCCCCAGCGGTATCGACGGCAGGCGAATTGAATCGATATCGGCAGCTTGTGCCAGCAAGTCACTCGGGTACGAACTACATCCGGTTGAAGCAGATTGATCAGGACGGCTCGTTCATCTACAGCGATGTAAAACGTGTAGAGGTAAGTATTGCTGACGGCCTCGAACTGTACAGCCCGTATCCGAACCCGACACGAGATCAGTCTACACTATCGTTTGTGTCAGAAGTCTCCGCCGAGGTCAGGCTTGAGCTTTATGATGTTGTCGGTCGGCACGTGTCTACACTGTTCGCGGGAAGTGCGGAGGCGGGTGAGTTGCAGGTGATTTCTTACGCCACGTCGCAACTTGTGACGGGGACATATTTTGTGAGGCTTGCTACTGGCCAC
>CBDTVC010000220.1:0-5615 GCA_965363925.1 uncultured bacterium
GGCTGAATTATGGTCAGATGTTAGCAGTTCTGCATAAGCTTGTGGCTGCTACACTCTTCTATGCCGCAAAACGCAGGGGTGTGCGTCATACCAAATCGTTCTTGAGAAAATTATAAAGCCAGAGTCTCGCTACACGCCAGTCGCGGTTGACCGTCGCGTCGGAAATATCAAGGCTTTTGGCGGTTTCAGAAATACTGAATCCGCCAAAATATCGCAGGTCAATGACCTGGGCGAGGCGAGGATTGGACTGTTCAAGGAGCTGCAGGCCTTCATCAATTGCCAGCAATTCCTCAGCACGCTCCTCGGACATTGGAATTTCGTCATCCACCGAGACGTGTTCGGCGCCAGAGCCACGCTTAGTAGTTCTCTTGGCCAGTGCACGAGTGATAAGGACCTGACGCATGGCCCGCGAAGCAATCGCGTAGAAGTGGCCTCGGCTTTGCCAGTCGACGCGTTCGGGCGCGGGGGCGAGCTTGAGGTAGGCCTCGTGAACCAGGTCTGTCGTGGCCAACGTAGCGGCGTCGCTTTCTCGACGCAACCGCTGGCGGGCGATCTGCTTGAGCTGATCGTAAACGACCGGAAGCAGTTGATCGAAGGCGCCCGGTTTACCGTCTGAGACGTCTCTTAACAAACTCGTGATCTCAACCGGATTGGTCGTCGTCATACACATCAACAAATTGATGAAAACTGATACATCAAAGGGGTATGCGCAAATCTAAGCAAAAGTCCGCCAACACGACACCAATCGTGGCGGACTGCGCTGGCGCAGTTGGAGTCAACGTGTGGGTCGTGGCGCCGCAGAGGGAACAGCCATTCCCTTATTGTTCCACTTCCAGACGACAAAATGAAGTGTGTCCGATCCAGTATTCGAAATGCCGTGAATATCCCATGGCGCAGCGTAGAGCATGTCTCCGGTCGAAGCAGGAAACTGCTCACCGTTCAGGTGCCAGGAACCACTGCCTCGCGTAACTAGTAGGTATTCCTCTTCAGCATGTACATGAGGCGGATGGATTTGCATGCCCGGATTGATTTCAGCAATTCCCGTCACAACGTCTCGAGTGCCATACGTTTCTTTGTCGTAATACAAGAAGAACGTCCCCCAATCGGCAACGTCTATGCCTGCGTTGGCTTTCGAGACTACAGCGGACGGCATTGGGTCGGAATGGAAATCCCCTAGTACCCAACCGGCAAAAAAAGCTACGATCGCAAACGCAAGAGCAGGGAAGAGGTGCAGACGTAGTTTCATAAACGCCAAAAAGAGGTCCTGAGGTTGAAGCCCACGGGACGGGGGAGAGTGCTGTACAGAAAAGCGTCGAGCCAAGATGGTGAATTGCCACCAGCCGGGACTTCCGATTTGGGATCCTTCAAACCCTGCACATACGGGACGTGAGGTTAATCAGAAACGGGCAAATGTGCAAGAGTGGTTATCCATATAACTCTAAAGGACTTGATTCCATTGATTAAGGGTCGATATCCGATCAAATGAATACGGATTCAGTCAAACGCAGGAGGGCAAATCTTCGTTACTAGCGCCTTTGATCACTGAGCCCAATAGAACCGGCGCCAAATAGAACCGGCGCCACCCTGGGTGTAAGGTGGCGCCGGAATTGTATCCAACAGCGAGCGTGTTTGAGGAGTATTACCGGAGGCAAGCTCAACGAAACCTAGAATCGCGGACGTCCGAACCCTCGTCCACCTCCTCCGTTTGGCGACAAGTTGTAGACAAACTTGAGCATTACGTAGCGACCGATTGACCGGACCTGTTGTTCGCGAACAAAGCCAGCCGAGTTTGTGTAATCAATTCCGACACTTTGATTCAGCAGGTCGCGTGCCTGGATCACCACCTGCGCTCGGTTGTTGGGAAGGACAGATCTCGACGCCTCCGCGTTCCACATCAATACATTTTGTCCTTCACCAAAAACCTCTTTCGAATAGAGCGTTGCGTCCAGTCCGGTCGAAAAGCGCCAAGCTTCAGTTGGAGTCACGGCGATTTCGCCAAATAATGTCTTGTTGATGTAGGATTGGTCCAGTTCTTTGTTCAGTGAGTAGCTGTTTGAGTTGAACGTCAGGGTTCCACCGGCAGTGATGTCAAACTTTTCTTTGTTGCGGTTGCCAAACGTCGCTTTTAGTGCGTCTCGTAGTGTCTCTGTTCCATTTTCAATAGTGTTGACGAATTCCGTACTTCTGGCAAACGTCGCACTGTTTGAGATGTCAAATTGAACACCGAGTGCTCTGACAGGAGTGCCAAAAGACTGCGTGCTATTGATGGACCAATCGCCATCCACGTTCACTGGCTTGATCTCCTGTCGAAACTGTTCGTCAACGGATCGCGAGCGGACGATCTGGTTTGTCGTATAGCTGGTCCGAAGTGAAGCATAAACACTCATGAATGTGAATTGATCAAACCAGCGAAAGTCTCCGCGAAGTGAATGCGAATACTCTGGGTTCAAGTCCGGATTTCCAATAAATACGCTTAGAGGATTTGTGTTGTCGACGATCGGCTGCAATTCCTGAATCGTAGGCTCGCGCGTGTTGGCCGAGTATCGAATGTTGATGTTGCGACCTCTACTCAGGCTTGCCCGGTAGGACGCGGTGGGGAGGAGGTGTACGTAAGACTTCTCAATGGGGACGCCGAAGTCACTGATCTCGCCGTTCAGTTTGGACTGTTGCACGGATACGCCCAGTGACACGTCACTGTCTTTTCCATCCCACCTCATAACGGCGCGTGCCTGATTGTAGGCGTATGTGCGATCGTATCCCGAACTGAGCGAGTCATTCAGACGAAGATCGCCCAAAACCCGGTCGTACACGCTTTGATTCTGGTCTTCTAACGTCTGTCGTCGCTGAACTCTGAGCTCCAGAAACTTAATACCGCCAAGGGGTTCTGTGTACGAAACTTGCGCGCGGAGACCAAGGGTGGTCGAAAGGTTCTCCTGCAGTTGATCAAGCTCGTCTGTGGTCAGGAGGTTGCCGTCCGTGTACAGATCTGTCACGGACAGAAAGTCGACCTCATTGTCGGTTTCATTCAAATTGGCGCTAACATCCGTGACAATGTTTCGAGTCGATCCGCCGAAGCGATACATGTAGGTCGCTGAGGCGTTTCCACCGATTCGGCCACCGTTCGATTGGTTCGTCGTTGTACTGTTCGTTTCGTTTCGCCCACCAACAACATTGGTAGTGTTTTTGTCAATGCCATCAGTACCACTAATCTGTCCTCTTACACGGCTGCGTAGCGTACTCAACGCACTGAAGTTGTGTTCAACATCAAGGTTGAGTCGGTGGTTAAGGCTCTCGGACTGATCGTAACCAGCTTGGGTCGTTAGCGCAGAAATACGATCCCCAACGAGCTGTTGTTGAAGAATGTCACTGTCCACGAGGTTGTCAGCGTAGTTGACAAAATAACTACTTCGAATCTTGGTGTCCTTGTTGAAATCGTGCGATGCGTTAAGTCCGCCGGAGATTGCCGTTGTAAGTCCGCCGCCTGCACCACCGCTATTGATATTGAAGCCGCCCCCTCCCCGGGAATGTCCGATTGCAACCACGTCGCCCGAGGAAAACCGTGATCCCGACACGTCAGACGCATTGCCCAGAACGGCAAGCTGGGTGGATGGGGTAAATCGGTTTATGTTAACGGATCCGTCGAAGTGATTGTCAACTCCGTATCCGCCACTAACGCGACCAAAGTATCCGCGGCGGAAGTCGTCCTTTAGTTCGAGGTTGATCGTTTTTTGTTCTTCCCCGTCGTCGACTCCCGTGAATTCTGCGATGTCTGATTTCTTGTCGAAGACTTCTACTTTGCTGACCGATTCAGCTTGAAGGTTCTTGGTAGCAATCAGCGGATCGTCACCGAAAAACTCCTTGCCGTCTACCAAAATTTTCTGTACCTCTTCGCCTTGCGCCGTAATCGTGCCGTCGCGATCTACCTCAATTCCGGGAAGACGCTGCAGTAATTCTTCAACGGTTGCATATGCGCGCACCTTGAATGCGGACGCATCGTACACGACCGTATCGGCCTTCACGATAATCGGGATTCGATCTTCCGTCACGACGAGCTCACCCAGCTCCTCGATGTTCTCCATCATATCGACCTGCCCGATATCAACGTTGGCGTCAACAACCTTCACAGGTTCAGAATGTGTCTTCAATCCGACGAATGAAATCTTGAGTACGTAATCACCCGCCTTCACACGTCGAAGTTGAAAGCCTCCTTCTTTACGAGTTGTGCCAAAGCTGACCAGGCTTGAGTCGCTTGCCGAAACTATTACAACCGTGGCGGCACGCAGCGGAATACCAGCTTCGTCCAATACTCGTCCCGTTACCTCGTATTGTTGAGCGGAGACATCAGGAATAAATGCAGCGCAGCACATCACTAGTGCAAGTACTGCGAGTGTACGATTGGTCGGATAAATCATCTGTATCTGTTGATGCGACGGTTGAAAAGGATCGGTGTGGAGGGTTGAACTAGTTTCGGTGGACGCGAGACCCTCTGAAGCGACGATTTCCGCGAGTGGCTTCCATCTCTTTCCGTTTTTCGGCGACGATTTTGTCAAAGTCCTCGCGGCTAATGCGTTTACCTTCGGTTGGAGCTGCGATGATGTCGGGGTCGACTGCTCGAAGGGAAACGTCTCTGGCGACGTACGAACGATTGCCATTTTCAGTAGTCAACACAAGAATCAATCCTGGGAGTCCGTAGTAGTCGTCAGGACCAGCCGGTACGGGAATTTCCGTCGTGAACCAAGCTTCGACCAAGGTTGTGTCGATCGTTGCAACCGCCCTGTTACACATGTAGCCGAGGAATTCACTGACGTCGTCCGTAAGCTTCCAGGCTGGTTTTGGAGCACCTTCGATAAGGAATGTGCGTTCCAGAAACTCACGACGTTGGACGGCTACGTCGTTGTCAAAGTCAATAAATGTGGCGTTGTTTTCACGTTCCTGAAAAACTCTGAAGCGTCGATTTCGTCGGTCGTTAGGAGCAACCTGTGCTTCTTCCGGCTCCAATTCTGGCGCCGGCTGACTAAGCGACGAGGATTCATTGAAGATGAGGATCACGTTTGATGTTCGCGTGTCATCCATCCGTTCACGGAATCGCTGCATCTGGGGAGGCAAGTCAATGTTGAATTTAACAGTCTCCTCATAGACGACTGAGCCCGTAAATCCCGACTCGATGCTCTTTCCAGACGAACCTTCTTGGGCGGATGCTGAGTTCGCAATTGGGGATGCAGCCAATAGAGTGCACAGGCTGACCAGAAATAGATGTTTCATGAGTCGATAATGGGTTATAGGTCTACCTTCGTGATCTAGACGCTTGTCGATCCAATTTCATTCCAGAATGAGGATCGGAGCTTTCGTGAGCCTGGGGTTGCAACCGTGTCGCGATAGATTTTCTGTCTCGTACGTGGCAAATCAGAATCAACGGTGGTTGAGAGGCAACCTGTCCCCCATATGCCGGTTCTGCAACGTTTGAGTGCTCACGGTTCGGATGGGCCGCCCGCGGCGCTGCGTGAATAGCAGACTGCTCGTTCCGGTAATCGCGACTTTCCTAGATAAGAAGGGGCGAGGACCCAGCGGCGCCGAGGCTAGGCGTTTCGGTTGCGTTCTGAGACTCCTGGGATGTC
>CBDTVC010000221.1:0-5601 GCA_965363925.1 uncultured bacterium
GTGTTGAACCATCCAGCACTGTTAGTGTGTCTGGTTCGTTCAGTGCTTCAAACATCGTCGTTGGCAAGTCACGCCAGCGTCGACAACGGGCATTGGCAAAGGCTTCGAATTTCGCTAAGCAGCGAAACGCATTCCGTCGTCAAATACGTTTGTGGCTTCGGACAGAATTGGAATGTAGATATCGTTTTCATGTCCGAACTCATCCAGTGCATCTTTGAAGAAGCTAGCCAGTGCTGAGCGATCTTCCAGGGAGAAGTGATCTGAATCCATTACGGACATAAAACGATTCCAGGCTGTCTCACGAATTTCGCCGTTCACGTAGCGACTGAAGAGATTTGTGATTGCGTGTGTACGAGCTTGGCTGTTTCCGTTTGAGCTGATTTCCATTCCTGTAACTCTCCGAGCTTAGTTTTTTCGGATACCGCATTTGCGGCACGTAGTGGGAGTTGACATCGACCGTGCAGACAACAATCACGATCGTCTTACCAACCATGCCAATCTGCTTAGCCAAAGGCAGGCCACTTTTCAAAATCGAACAAAAAGGTGCGTGGAGGCAGTTTAGGCCGCGGAAAGGGTGGAAATATTTGCCCGGCGCATGGAATGCCGGGCCCAGCCAATGCCCTGAGAGGGCTGGGGCGCCCGAAGTTGGGTCTGAATCCCTAGATTCGGATAATGCCTCTTCGCTGCCACCGGGTTGAGTGGCATCAGCGGCATACTGTCCATATGATGTCATGTGATGATTGCGGAGTCGGCGGAATTCACCCAGACAGGGCATCGGGATCTTACTCTGTCGCATTTGGAAATACGCTTATTCACCCCGGGCATTCGAATCTTCAGTTGCTATTTGCCGCCAATGCGACAGAAGTCTCAAGGCGTGCAGTGTGAACTATGCTCCACGTCTCCAGCGGAGCACGACCAAGATTCGCCCAAGCTCATTCTTTTGAAGTGGGAGGTTCAGTATGAAAATAATCTTGAAGTGGATCGGCATTCTGATGGTCGGCCTTGTCATCGTAATACTACTTTCGGGTGTGGCCTTTTTTGTAAAAGGAGGCAAGGCAATCACTCAAACGTTTACAATTGCAACGCCTGCAATTGAGGCAGCAACTGACAGTGTTTCGATCGCTCGAGGGGCACGACTTGCAAATGTTCTTGGCTGCGTGGACTGCCACGGAAGCAAGCTGGAAGGCAGCGTCATGATTGACGCACCACCGTTTCTTATTGTGTCGTCGAATCTCACTCCCGGACGTGGAGGCGTTGGATCCGCCTACTCGACTGCGGACTTTGACCATGCAATTCGGCACGGGATTCGACCTGACGGTACGCCGCTAGTCTTTATGCCGTCGCGGGCCTTTCACGAGATTGCCGACGACGAGGCGGCGGCTATTCTCGGGTATCTGAAGTCGCTACCTCCTGTGGACAACGAGTTGCCCAAAACAACTTTTCGGCCACTTGGACAGATCCTCGCGGGTGCCGGCCAGATCGACGTAACCGATGAGGTAACAGAGTCAGATCCTGCGTTAACAACCGCACCCACTGTAGAACAACCGCTCGTTTTTGGGAATTACCGTGCGATGACCTGCAAGTATTGTCACAATGAAGACCTCAGCGGCGGGCTATCAATGGGACCAGGTGTGGTGTCCAGCGACATCCGTTCGTACGGAAAACTCCCGGTCGACGTGTTTATTTCGACGTTGCGTTCAGGAAGAACGCCGGCAGGAAGACAGATGGACTCGACATATATGCCATACTCCATCTTCAAATATTGGACGGAAGAGGAGCTTTCGGCAGTTCATGCCTATATCGCTTCGCTGTGATTCTGAAGTTGCAAACCTCGGGCTACAGATCTCAATCTCTGAACCAGAGGGTGTGAACCCCAACCTTTGATTCAGACTGTGGGCTCGATTGCTACAATACGATCTGTTTGCGCATTCTGGCGACCGGGATTCCGAGTTGCTCGCGGTACTTCGTTACTGTACGGCGGGCAATCTGGAATCCCTTCTCGTCGAGCATTGATGCAATCCGCTGATCAGACAAAGGCTTCTGTTTGTCTTCCTCCGCGATAATGGCTTCGATGATCGCCTTCACCTCTTTGTTGGAGATCTCCTCACCGCTCTCAGTGCTCAAGCCTTCAGAGAAGTAATACTTGAGTTCGTAAACTCCGAACTCGGTCTGCACGTATTTGCCGTTTACGACACGGCTCACCGTCGAGATGTCCATGTGAATCTTTTCGGCAATGTCTTTCAGAATCATCGGCTTCAAATAACCTTCGCCAAGTTTGAAAAACTCTTCCTGAATCTCGACAATTGCGTGCATGACCTTGATCATTGTATTGCGACGCTGATCAATCGAATTCATGAACCAGCGAGCTGATTCGAGTTTATTCTTAAGGAAGCTCCGCGTCTCACCATCAATGGCGCTGGCAGACTTGCCGACCTTCTTTTCATTCGAAAGTTGCTGCAGCATGTCACGGTATTTCTTCGATATTCGAAGCTCTGGAGTATTACCGTTGCTGAGTGTGATGATCATTGAGCCATCAACGTAGCGCGCTGCAAAATCCGGAGTGATGTAATTCTGTTGGGCAGATATATCACCTTCGCCCGGCTTCGGATTAAGGCGCTGAACAAGATCAAAGACTTCCTTCAGTTCGGTTTCGTCGATCTTCAACTTCTTCATGATCTGGTCAAAATGCTTCATCGTAAAAGCCTTATAGGTCTTACTGAGCATCTTGATTGCATTGTCCCTACCAGGAAGGTCATCCGGCATGACCTGAAGCTGAACAATCAAACATTCCTGCAAATCTCTGGCAGCAATTCCAACTGGCTCCAACATTTGGACCCGCTCTAACACGATTTCAACATCGGATTCTTCGAGCATGACCCCGTAGTTAAAAACTATGTCGTCGACTATCGATTCCAGCGGGCGGCGAAGGTATCCATCTTCGTCGATCGAACCTATTATTTGATCAGCTATCAGCTCGTCGGTTTCGCTCAGGCCGAGAAACAGAATCTGTTCGCGGAGATGTTCGGCCATCGAGGTCTGTGACGGAAGAGGGATATCTCTCTGCTCTTCTTCGTCACTCTTGTCTACCTGTGCTTTGTAGCCGTAGAGGTCATCGGTACTGTCGAGAAATTCTTCCCAATTGTAATCGTCATCAACTTCGCCGCTGTCGTCTTCCGTTTTTGATTCTTCTGCCTGATCCGCGGTTTCGTCCTGTTCTGCGGCTTCCTCCTGCTGTTCAATTTCCTCAAGCTCCTCATCCATCCCCTCCTCGAGCAGTGGATTGATTTCCAGCTCAGCCTTAATCCGCTGCTCAAGAGCGAGCGTAGGGAGCTGCAACAGCTTGATGTATTGAATCTGCTGAGGTGAAAGCTTCTGCTGCAGAGACTGACGTTGCTGTAGGTTTAGCATTGTCTTGAGGCTACCGTAAGTGAGTTACAGAAAAATTCTGGACTGCGAGTTTTGACTGGTTGCCAACTGACGACCAGAATACCGATTAACGCTTTCTCTTCTTCCTTGTGCTTGACCGTTCCAATTCGAGCATTCGACCTGCGTCGAGCAATACCCGACGCTCGTCACAAGCGGCTTGAAAATCGTCATACCATTCGGCACCATACTTCCTGGTTAGCGGATCCTTCAGGTAGTCCGCCACTGCCATCCCCTGCCGAATACCACTCGCAACCGCTGGTTTACAAATTCCGATTTCTTCATAGTTCAACACATCCCCCTCTCCATGGTTCGACACTCGAATCGGAAAAAGGTGACACGAGATCGGCTTCGGGAAATCAATCTCTTTCTTGAAAAATGCCTTCTGGAGGCTGCACTTTGCGACCGGGCCCTCCCACGTTACAAAGACGCATTCCTCATCGTCGACGCAAGTCGTCACGAAGTGCTCACGTCCTGCATCTTCCCAAACGCCATCACGCTCAATCGTTGCGATGGCCTGAGGGGTCAGATATTTCTTTACAGCAGGATAGTGCTTTTCGAGTTGTGCACGCTCGTCTGGTTCCAACGGCGCGCCCGAGGCACCTTGTACACAACAGGCTCCGTGACAGGCAGCGAGGTTGCAGGCGAACCTCGTCTCCGCAATCTCGTCAGAAATCAGAACGTTGCCAACATTAAACATTTCTAATAAAGATGCTGTTGCTGATGATCGTTAATCGCATCGATGACGCCAACCCGGGACACAAAGACGCAATAATGTGTTAGTACCTCCGCGATGCGACTCCGCCGATCGAAGACCAAGCTTCGAATGCAACGAGTCAAGCATTTGCCAATCGATATCGCATCAGTTACAATCAGGACCTTTGAACGATCCCAGGTACCCTGCT
The DNA here is from genome assembly GCA_965363925.1 of uncultured bacterium. Taxonomy (GTDB): domain Bacteria; phylum Bacteroidota; class Rhodothermia; order Rhodothermales; family JABDKH01; genus JAGQWL01. The sequence continues at coordinate 4,329 of CBDTVC010000221.1, forward strand.
AATTTCGCATCAGCTCCTTTTGGTGGCGACTCGGTGGCGGCGATGCCACGCCGCATCGGTGAGCCAAAATACTGAATTAATTGGCACAGTATATAGCAATAGGGCTCGCGATCAACATTCGCAGAAAGGTAGATTTGTGTCAGCCAGGTTGGCTTTCATCGTATCTTCCTGCATGAACAGTTCTAATGCCATGCATCAGCGGGAAGTAGAATCCACCAGCAAGGACGGCGACAAGGAGATCGAAAAAACCCTTCGGCCCTCCAGGATTGATGAGTTCCTAGGGCAACCGCAGATCAAAGAGAATTTGCGTGTTTTCGTAACAGCTGCTCGACAGCGCGACGAGCCGTTAGACCACGTGTTGCTATCTGGTCCGCCTGGGCTTGGTAAAACAACGTTGGCGTTTATTATCGCCAACGAGATGGGAGCGAACGTGACGTCGACAAGCGGCCCTGTCCTCGACAAGCCTGCGAGCATTGCTGGCTTGCTGACTAATCTTCAACCTGGCGATGTCCTGTTCATCGACGAGATACACCGGATGTCGCCAGTTGTCGAAGAGTACCTGTATTCGGCGATGGAGGATTACAAGATCGACATCGTGATTGACTCCGGCCCAAACGCACGAAGCGTACAGATTGCCGTGCCGCCGTTTACGTTGATTGGCGCGACGACACGCAAAGGGCTTTTAACCGCACCGTTGCGCGCGCGCTTTGGAATTGATTTCCGCTACGACTATTACTCAGTGCATGTCCTGGAGCAAATCATAAAACGATCAGCGGGAATTCTGGGAGTAGAAATTGGTCGAGATGGTGCAACGGAGCTTGGACGTCGGAGCCGAGGAACGCCGCGCATTGCCAACCGGCTTCTACGCCGAACAAGAGATTTTGCAGAGGTGGACGGAGACGGTGTCATCACACGTGAAATTGCAGACCAAGCTTTAAACGCCCTAAACGTTGACAGCGATGGCCTCGATGATATGGACATCCGTCTCTTGAAGACGTTGATTGAAAAATTCGACGGTGGCCCAACGGGGCTCTCGACGCTTTCAGTAGCAGTCGGTGAAGAGCCGGGCACAATCGAGGACGTCTATGAACCGTTCCTAATAATGGAGGGCTTCATCCAGCGAACGCCACGGGGGCGAACTGCAACTCCTCGCGCTTATCGGCATCTCGGGTTGACGCCGTCCGTTGAACCGCCAACGCTTTTCTAGCCCCTATATACTTGTTACCCCCGTCCGTCGCCCGTAAATTGAATTCGTCAGGTGTACATGGATTGG
>CBDTVC010000222.1:0-5599 GCA_965363925.1 uncultured bacterium
GATCTGCTAGGCGAATCCTTGGACGTCCATGACTCCAGAGTATTTGCAGAGTTTGCGCTTCGCTAGAGCGAACGGTAGAGACGCTCGCCTAGAATCGGTGCACGATGCCGGCAGCTGGCGTCGTGGGACTCTCAGGGCAACTATCTTTGTTCTCTCGCTCGGACTCAGCATCTGTGCTGGGGCGCAGGAGCGTTTGTCGTCATCTGGGCAACTCGTGATTGGACGGGTCGACTCGTTGTATTCGAACGTGCTGGGCGAGCAACGAGACATATGGATCTATTTGCCGGACGGGATCCGCGAGGGTGAGCGCTATCCGGTAATCTATCTGCTAGACCCGTCTGCGCATTTCCACGTCGCCACCGGAATACTTGGTCTACTGTCAAAGTGGAGAATGCCGCCTTCTATCGTCGTCGGGATCGACACCGGAGGCGATCGGATCGGAGACCTGACTCCAACGCACGTCCCGTTCCATCGAGGGCACAACTCGGAGACCTCGGGAGGCGCGCCTGAGTTTGCGCGCTTCATTCAAACTGAGCTACAGCCGTATATCTTCAGCCGCTATCCGGCGGACGACATCAACACGATTATTGGTCACTCGACAGGAGGGCTTTTCGTGATCTATGCGTACCTCCATCACTCTGAGCTTTTCGACAACTATCTGGCTATCGAACCCAGTCTGTGGTGGGACGGTGAGGTGCTCGTATCAGAATCCGAAACGATTCTTGCCGTGGAGGATCGGCAAGATCGGCATCTCAATGTGGCTGTTGCCAACAGTACCGATTTTGACACTCTTAGCGTGCGACTCGATACGGAGATAGATACCGAACAGCTGCGGGCAAATCTGAGGTTTCGTGACGTCCTGCGCGCGAACGACGACCGCGCTGACTTTCATTGGGAATACTTTGGAACCGAAGATCATTCGAGCGTCGTTGTCCCAGGACTGTATAATGGCTTACGGACCCTGTTTTCTTGGTACACCTTCACGGAGCGTTGGAGATTTAACACACCCGACCAGTACACGGCGGAGGAATTAACCGGACCCTTCTACACTCACTTCTCTGAATTGAGCAGAAGGATGAAACGAGAGATTCGTCCTGATTGGCAGTTCGTGAACGATGTAGGCATGTTCATGCTGACGGGGCACGATGCTCCTGATAAAGCAGTGTCCTACCTACAGCTGAATCTCCACTACTACCCAGACAGTTCGAAAACACATGTGGCTCTTGGGAAGTTCTATGCTACGCACGGGCGCTTGGATGAGGCGAGTCGCTATTACGAGCGCGCCGTTGAACTTGATGGTAACAGTGAAGCGCGAGACAGCCTGCAGGTATTGAGAAAGGGCAACTAGGCAGGCAGTGGTCTATCTAGAGGCGGCTTGTTCATTCCTGTCGCGGCCCGCACTATAACCCAAGCTTGCACCGGGCAGCGCTCGGCGCAAAATGGATCGCCTTTGAAGCCGATCCACAAAAAGGCACTCTGCGGACTGTTCGGCGAGGCGCAGCCGGTGAAGCGTCCCTACGTAATATGTCACTACTGCGGAAATGAACGTCGTCGTCATTCTCGTAGGTGACGCTGCTTCGGCAAGTCTAATCTTGCTCCAGCTCGAACCTGTATCGAGTCAAAACCGGCGCACCCACGGAATCGTGGAAAGTGTAGTACAATCGGCCGTCAGAATCCGACGTAACCATGCGATTTCGTTCCGTTTCGGGCAATCCGCTAATGACGTAGTTGCCGACGTGCGACCCGTTGACGTCAAACCGCTCGGCGTAGTCGACCCAGCCGTTATCGAACTTTCCGACGAATGCCAGCAACGAGCCATCATCCAAGAACAATAGCAGTTTGGTTTGGCGCCAAGACAAGACGTAGGACGAGCCGGAGGGTCCGAACATCGCCGACAAATTGCCGGGTGGGACTTCACTTGCATTATCAGGAGAATAGTCTTCATATTCTGACTCGGTCAGCTCGCGGTAGCCGCGGTCGGAGCAGGACTCAGATTTGTATCTAATCGGTACGATTGGCTCAGTATCAATCTTATACACAAGTATTTCGCAATCATATATAGTTGGCGCTACGGCAACTCGGTTTTCGGACGTCCCCATCTTGAGCGCGCCAAAGGTAGCTTGCTGCACCTCAATTCGTTGTTCCAGATCATAGAGGTCCGCCAGCGAGCCGAATTCTTTATTTGTCTCTAAGTCAGCTCCGAGAATTCGTAGGTACCTCGCCTCGTCGTCATTCGGGTCACCCATCATTGGTGCCGCAATTACGTAGCCGCTTGCAACGGTTCCTGAGTTGTACACGTTCAGGTAGTTTCCAAACTGATGTGACCCGATCAGTCCACCGTCGCGAGCGAATTGCACGAGCTTCTGGAGTTGGGAGTCAAAAACTAAAATATTGTCGTTCCAAACGCCAACCGATGTAATCCTGCGAAACTCGCCTGGTCCATCTCCTTCACGGCCGATGTCGCGTTCGAAGGCGCCGTTGCTGTCGAATATGCGCAATCTCGGGTCCTTACCGTCGGCGACCACTATTGAGCCATCCTCAGCGATAGCAACGGTTGCGATAGAGCCGAACAGATAGGGATCTTCACCTTCGGCTTCGCCAATAGAAATCTCTGAGATTAGCCGAAGGGTTCCGTTTGCTTGCAGGCTGTCGTTGCCGTGGCGACATCCTGCAAGGAGAAGTAGCAATCCGCAGTAAAGTATTTTTGACATTTGGGAGGCTTCCAATAGATTAGTCGTCTGACGTAATTATACGGAGGTTGGAAGTCGTCACACAACCGATGTTCAGGACCATAGTCGTCCCACAGTGCGATTCGGTGGGCGGCGCTGCGATAAAACTCGTGACACATAGCCAAAGCTTGCACCGGACAAGCGCCCGGCGCATGTGGATCGGAAAAACGCCGATCCACAAAATGTTACGCTGCGGACTCTTCGGCGATGCGCTAGCCGGTGAAGCTTCCCGACGTTAGGCTGCACATGATACCTCGCAGCTTCGCAGCGGAACCGCCCGTTGATTCCGTCACTCCTCGCCCTCCGGTCCGACGGCGTATATTGTGACCGGGCGACAATTCGCTGATTTGGGGGTGCCAGTCCGTCGCGGCGGTCGAGCGAAGAGGTCCGGCCGGCACGTGGCGACCGTGGGTTAGCCGAGACGGTGCTTTCGCCGAGAGTCCGAACAGTTTCTTACATCAAACAGACGACAGACGCATGGCCACATCAGTAATTGTTGGGGGCAGTAGTGGACTGGGACGGGTGATCGCACAGCGCTTCGCCGATCGTGGAGATCGGGTCGTGATAACGAGCCGTAGGAGATCTCGAGCCGAAGAGATAGCTACGGAGATTGGCGGCTTAACGCGAGGGCTAGCGATAGATCTCTCCCGCCCGGAAACGATAGCCGACGACCTCGCGGACGTGGAGGAGGTTGACAATCTTGTGATCACGGCCATTGAGCAGGGCGTCAACAGTCTCGAGGCGTTCGACATCGCCCTTGCCGTCAGGTCCGTGACGATCAAGCTGGTCGGCTATACAGAGACTGTTCGGGTTCTTCATCCGCGCTTTCGACTTGGTGCGTCGGTCGTTCTTTTCGGCGGGCTTGCCAAAGAGCGGCCGTATCCTGGTTCAACGATCGTGACCGCTTTCAACGGGGGAGTGACCGGCCTAATCAAGACCTTGGCGGTCGAGATCGCTCCGCACCGGGTCAACGCCCTGCACCCGGGCGTCGTCGGGGACAGTCCGAAGTGGATCTCGGTTCCCAATCACCCGCATGTGGAGCGCACGCCGATTGGAAGGCTGGTCACCATGGACGAGATCGCTGATGCGACTGAATTCCTCCTCCGAAACTCTGGTGTCAACGCTCACGATCTTTTCGTAGACGGTGGAATCCTGGTCACATGACGTTGCTTACCTTGCCGGTGAGGGAGTCTTGGTTCACTCCGAGGGCTCGATCCATCCAGCCATTTACTATTTGCCGGAGATAATCGAAATCGCTAATTCCGAGGACCACTCGCGGTGAGCAGCCTAACCAAAGCTTGCACCGGGCAGCGCCCGGCTCATGTGGATTGCAATGATGGCAATCCACAAGTTGCCACAGGGCGGACGCAGTTGCGCGGCGCAGCCGGTGAAGCTTCCTTACCTTATACATCACACCCAAACGTTAAAACAGGTTGCCGGTCGAGCTTTCTAGTGCCCAAACGCCGTGGATGAAATATGCGACGCTCCGACGGTCTATTGTTGCGCGTTTCGCTCATCAACAGGCCAAGCACTCGGCATGTCGCGGCGCTGGTCGTTACCTTGCCGACTGTCTGGTTAAGGCCTAAGAATCGCCTCGATAGCAACCACGACGTACAAGTGACGATGGCAGCAGCTTCCCAATTTGCAAGCTCGAGGAATGTCTCAGAATCCAATTGAAGTAGATACTCGCTGGTGGCCATTAGCGATCTTGGTCCTCATCGCGGCAGTCATTTGGGGTGGCCATCAACTGCAGAAGGCCCCGAGCCTGCGGGTAGAGCCGGTTCACACTTATGAGTTTTCCGCCCAGCGTGCACAGGAATACCTCAATGTTATCGCTAGTCAGGCTCATCCTGCCGGAAGCGCAGCCAACCACGCGGTCCAGGATTACTTAGTGGATAACCTACGGCAGCTTGGAGCCGACGTTGAGATCCAGAAGCAGCTGCAAACATACGAGTACACTCCTCGAAAGGGTCGTGCCCGGTTTTCTGAGGTCGAGAATGTCGTGGCGCATTTCCCTGGACGGCGTCAAGGTCCCGGCGTTTTGTTGATGGCGCATTATGATTCGGTGCCTAGCGGTCCTGGTGCGGGCGACAATGCTAGTGGCGTCAGTGCTGTACTAGAGACAATGCGGGCGATCGTCGATGGCGCAAGTCCGCTCCGCAATTCTGTATTTGTTCTCTTTAGCGACGCCGAGGAAGTAGGCCTGATTGGTGCTCAAGCGTTCTTCGGAAGTCATCGATGGGCCGAAGAGATCGGGCTTGCGCTGAACTTCGACTCACGTGGCAGTCGTGGTCCAGTATTCATGTACGAAACAAGTGAGCAAAACGGCGCACTCATCAAAGCACTTGCTGAAGCAGCGCCCTCGCCGTTAGCGAATTCGTTGATCTATTCCGTTTTTCAAAGAATGGCGAATTTCTCAGACTTGTCAATTGCTACGGCAGCTGGCAAGGCTGGGATGAACTTTGCGTTTATCGATGGCTTTGGCTCCTACCATCGTTCGACGGACAGCGCGGACCGTATTTCGCAGGAATCGCTGCAGCACTTGGGAAGTTATGCGTTGTCATTGGTTCGTCATTTTGGCGAGGCGAACTTGCCGGTGGCGCAGTCGGCGAATCGGGTATTCTTTAACCCGGTCGGTCGCATGCTCGTGTCCTACCCACCGCTGGTTGATTGGATTCTAATGATTGTCATTGCCGCACTTACGCTTTTCGGCAGTGTTCGCGTAGTCGGCCAGCGAATCTGTACGATTCAGCAAATCGTTCGAGGTACTGCGGTATCGTTTCTCATACTCGCTTTTCCTGCGCTAGTCATTTTCGTTATTGATGGTGCAATGGACAGGGTTGTCGAAATCACCGAAGTCTTGTCGCGTC
>CBDTVC010000223.1:0-5529 GCA_965363925.1 uncultured bacterium
AACAGCCTGGCAGGGGCCAACGTTCATGCTGAAGATCGCCTCTTCGCAACACTTGACGCCACGACGCGACTAACGTATTTGGCGAGCAACAAACAGGTGTTGCTGTCGGATACAGTCGGGTTTATCCGGAAGCTTCCGCATCGCTTGATCGAAAGTTTTAAGAGTACGCTGGATGAACTTCGCGAATCAGATTTACTACTCCATGTCGTTGACGTGACGCATTCAGCACGAGATGAACAGATTCGTGTCGTGAACGAAACGCTGGAGGAAATTGGTGCTTTGGACAAGCCCACGTTGATGGTGTTTAACAAGATTGACGCGCTCACTTCTCAGGACGAATTGGCTTCGTTGAAAAATGGAATGCCACCCGGTTCGGTATTTGTCTCAGCGCAACGCGAAATTGGGATTGAGCGTCTCAAGACCAGGATCATCGAAAAAATGGAGGCCGATTTCGTGGAGGCCGAAATTGTTCTTCCGATCTCGGAAGGCAGGATGCTCACGTATATCCATTCGGTCGCTGAGGTTCTATCGCAGGATTACATATACGTAAAGGGCACAGACGATGATGACGAAATTCCGGCTGTCCGTTTACGTTTTAGGACAGCACCGAAGCATTACGAGGACTTGAAACCCCAATTGGTGCCGTTCGAAGAGATGTTCCAGTAATTTTGTCAGGTCTATTCTTTTTGCACGTTGAATCGAATTGCGTTTCGGGGCGTGTAAACCTCAATCCTGTACTGTTTGGACGGTGTTCGACGACCGATAAAACAGGGCACGAGAAAGAGTTTGTGATTGGGCTATAAAGAGTTGGTTTTCATTCGATACAAGAAATGGTAGCAATACCGTGTTTGTTTGAAGTGCTTGGTTGGAAGACCAACAGGCCGTCCGGTTTATGTGACTTTTAGGGCTTTAGGGTTCGATTTAGTCAAATTAATTCTGGGATCAGAAATGTATTTCTTGTAAACGTCTACGCTTTATCCGTCCTATATTGTTTGGGCACGTGGATTGCAGTGCTTGTACATGTAGTACTTCTACAGGCAACGTTTCTTCAGGCAATACTTCTACAAGAATGCTGATCTGATCAGGTTGCAAAGCGGTTTGCCTCGAGGGTGCCCAGAGGATGTGGGCCGAAATGGTCGAGGCAAGTCGTAAACAAAGACAAACGCAGTTGTTGCGAAACGATTGACAGATACAGAACACATAACACTCGAATCACAAGAACTTGACTCTCCCACAGAGGTTAGTCATCCTTCGATGTTAATACGTAGTCTAATAAATACCGGGATCGTGCCGCTAAAGCCGTCAGACACGGTTGGGCATGCACTTGCACTACTACTGGAAATGCGGCTGAGGCATCTTCCCGTTGTAGACTCGCAAGGAATGCTGGTTGGACTTGTTTCGGAAGATCGACTCCTGGATTCTGGAGGCCCAGAGGACATTGTTGGAAAGTACCTCGGGTTTGAGCCGATTAGTGGTTCTCCAGACCTGCACATCTTCGAAGCGACCAAGATCATCATTACACACTCGCTTTCTGTTCTTCCAATTGCTGCTGCGGATCACACGTATCTTGGTACCGTCCGTCGCCACGATATTTTTGACCGGTTTGCCAAGATGCTCTCAACCAATGAGAGCGGCGCCATACTCGCCCTGGAGATCGGTGAAAAAGATTACTCTCTGAGTAAGCTTGTCTACTCTATCGAGCAGAGTGACGTCAAGATTCTCTCGATAGCAACGGAAACTCCTGAGGATGACGGTGTTCTCAGAGTTACACTCAAACTGGACGTGCAGGATACCTCCCGCGTTCGGCATGTACTGGAGCACGAGGGTTATCGGATCGTTGCCGCGTTTTCAGAAGAAGGTTCTGACGATGATCTTCAGTACCGTGTCGAGGAGTTTATGCGGTACCTCGAAGTCTAGTTTGTCTCCCAGGTTGGTCGAGAATCCTCGGCACCAACGGATCGCCGTTCCACGTCTATTATCGTTCGTTTGAAGCCTCTCGGACGTTCTGGTCCATGTCTTGAATCGACCACTCGCAATCGGGTAGCGTTGTCGGCCGTCAATCGATACCTTGAGTCCAGGTTCTTCACGTTGAATTTAGCTTGACGGATTCCACTTGGCGGACTTTCATCTGGGTTTTGCCGTGGCAGGACCGGACGACAGTTGGTGGCAACTCATCTTGGTGCTGTTTCCATACATCTTTTTAAGCGCGGAATAAGCTCCTCGAATGCAAGACGACTCGACAGGTAGAAACCAAAGCGAAGAAGACGTAACGCGTCGGTCGAGGCTGATCGATTACGTACTCCTTGCGGCAACGCTGAGCTTTGCAGAGGAATTTCGAGTTGATCATCAACGTCGAATGTCGATCGAGGCGCTTTCTGAGGTCCGCTCCGTCCTCGCAGCCCGACGTTCGCTTACGGTTGAGCTCACGGAACTTGAAACGCGTGTGGCCCGAATCAACCGCAGCCTGACCGCCCGCGTGGTTGATGAGGATGCTTTTGCACTCGTTCAGGCCTACGCAGTCCTCGATCTGAGGCGTATTCAAATTGCCGTTGATCGAATTCATCGGCACTTGCTGACGCTCTATCCGTCTGTATCCGAAGGCCTCATCGAGCAGGTACGGGGATTTGCATATTCACTACGATCTGTCCTTGGTAACGAGTATGGGCAATCAACTCGTCCGCTATCTCATGACCAGCCGTACCGTTATCAGTCGACGTCTCCTCAGATAACGCTCGATAGTCAGAACACCTCCGCCAATCTGCTAGCCGAAACGCTTCTTCTCGCAGATCTTGTGCACGCTGAAATCGACTAATCTGGACGTTCCGCTGACGTTTTCGATGTCAACAGAGGATGCCGAATACAAGGAAAATCGGGCTGATATTCGTATATTTACGGGTTGGTAACGAGTGCAAACGCAAGTTTGCGCGCCTGCTTGGCTGAGTAGTTTGCGCTGGCTTTTCAAGATTGCCTGACCGCCCCCCAAATAGCGCAGAAGCCTTGTGCCCACCTGGTAGAACCACCTGGTAGAATCGATATCCAATTCGATCGGATTTGATGTCTTGTTCTGTAACCGAAACGTGAGATTTTATGAGTGAAGCCCCGAAGGAAGGTACCGGTAGCTACGGCGCGTCCAATATTCAAGTGCTTGAAGGACTCGAAGCAGTCCGTAAGCGCCCGGCGATGTACATCGGCGACATAGGTTTGCGCGGTCTTCACCACTTGGTCTTCGAAGTCGTTGATAACTCCGTCGATGAGGCTCTTGCCGGGTACTGTGACCAGATATCCGTCACGATCAACGAAGATAATTCGATCACAGTAGTCGACAACGGACGTGGTATTCCGGTCGATATTCACCCAAAGGAGAAAGTATCAGCGTTGCAAGTCGTCATGACGACGCTCCACGCTGGTGGCAAGTTTGACAAGGATACCTATAAGGTTTCTGGCGGACTGCACGGCGTTGGTGTTTCCTGCGTAAATGCCTTGTCGAAAAAACTCATAGCTGAGGTTCGGCGTGACGGCTACCTTTGGAGGCAAGAGTATAGTATTGGCAAACCTCTGGCTGATACAGAGCGGATTCGACCGTTGACAGAAGATGAAACAAGTGGCACAACGGTTCACTTCTGGCCAGACGATTCCATCTTTCAGGTACTTGATTTCCGCTTTGATACGCTGGCGGACAGGTTTCGGGAAATGGCATTCCTCAACAAGGGTGTCCGACTTTCCATTAACGACGCGCGGGAAGAAGACGAATCGCTCGGGAGTGAGGAGTATTTTTACGAAGGTGGGCTGGTTCAGTTTATTGAATACCTGGACGAAGCGCGAACTCCGATCCATGAAGACGTGATCTACATGGAAGACGTTGACTCAATCGTTCCGGTTGAAGTTGCAATTCGGTACAACAACGCGTACACGGAAAACGTCTTATCGTTCGTGAACAACATCAATACGCATGAGGGCGGAACGCACGTATCCGGTTTCCGGCGCGCATTAACCCGAACGCTCAAAGGTTACGCTGAACAGAATAACTTCCTCAAGAACGTAAAGGTTGACCTGGCTGGTGACGACTTCCGTGAGGGAATTACGGCAGTGATCTCGGTCAAGGTTCAAGAGCCCCAGTTTGAAGGCCAGACCAAATCAAAGCTCGGTAATTCCGAGGTCCAGGGATTTGTCGAAACGATTGTCGCGGAAAAGCTCTCACAATGGCTCGACGATCATCCGAAACAGGCAAAATCAGTTATTAGCAAGGTTGTTCTTGCCGCCGAAGCGAGATCCGCCGCCCGAAAAGCTCGAGAGCTCGTCCAACGGAAGAATGCGTTTTCTGCTGGGGGATTGCCCGGAAAGCTCGCGGACTGTTCGTCAAAAAAGGCGGAAGAATGCGAAATCTACCTGGTGGAAGGTGACTCAGCGGGTGGCTCCGCGAAACAGGCACGTGATCGGCATTACCAGGCCATCCTGCCACTACGTGGAAAGATTCTAAACGTCGAGAAGGCGCGTTTGGATAAAATTCTTGGTAACGAAGAAATCCGGAACATGATCACAGCTCTCGGAACGTCAGGGCTGGCGACGCATGGTGATGATTTCAACATGGACGCGCTCCGATATCACAAAGTCATCCTGATGACGGATGCTGATGTTGACGGCGCACACATTCGCACGTTGTTGCTTACGTTTTTCTATCGTCAAATGCGCCCACTCATCGAGGCGGGCTACATCTATATCGCTCTGCCGCCGTTGTATCGCGCGAAGCGGGGTAGCAAGGAAAAATACGTCTGGACAGAAGAGCAACTTCAGGAAGCCATCGCAGAAATGGGTGATGACGGTAAGCACAAGGTTGGGGTCCAGCGCTACAAAGGTCTGGGTGAAATGAATCCGGAGCAGCTGTGGCAGACCACCATGAACCCTGAAAAACGTCGGCTCCACCTTGTCACGATTGAGGATGCGGCGGCGGTCGACAGAATCTTCAGTACATTAATGGGTGATGCCGTAGAGCCCCGACGGAAATTCATCGAGCGCAACGCTAAATATGCTACGATCGACGTCTAGGTGTTGCCTCCGTTACCCGGATCGGGATTGATCATCCGTCAAAATTATTCTTGATTCATCGCGCGCGATTAACCTATGCCCGCTGACAAAGACCTGAGCGTTGTAGTCCCACTGCTTGATGAGCAGGAGTCGCTTGGCGAATTAGCGGCTGGCATCAAAAGCGTTTGTGATCGCGAAAACCTGTCGTACGAAATCATCTTTGTCGATGATGGTTCTCGCGATACTTCCTGGGCAGTTGTCACACAGCTAGCCGCTGATTCGGCCTGTATACGTGGCATCCGGTTCCGACGAAATCGCGGCAAATCGGCCGCGCTCGCCTCGGGTTTTCGAATCGCCCGCGGAAGATACGTCGTCACAATGGATGCGGATTTGCAGGACGATCCCAACGAGATTCCTGCGCTTATCTCAAAGCTCGAAGAAGGTTTTGATCTCGTGTCCGGGTGGAAAGAGCGCCGTCAGGATCCAATATCCAAAACGATTCCGAGC
>CBDTVC010000224.1:0-5476 GCA_965363925.1 uncultured bacterium
CTTTTTTGTAAAGGATCGGGACCGTTTCGCTGGGCTGCCCTCTCTGGAAATCCGAAGGATATTGCCGTTACGGATCAAGCGCTGCTAGATACGTTTCCAAAGAACGAGCCGTTGAGGCGATGGATTAACAAAGCGCGCGAGAAAGTGCAATTCCAGGGGCTGCCAGCTCGTATCTGTTGGCTTGAATATGGCGAACGCGCAGAAATGGGCGAGCGGTTTAATTGGCTGGTCGATAAAGGTCACGTAGATGCTCCGCTCGTGATCGGCCGCGACCATCTTGACAGTGGTTCGGTCGCGTCCCCCAATCGGGAAACCGAGGGAATGAAAGACGGGTCCGATGCCATCGCTGATTGGCCGTTGCTAAATGCACTACTCAACACCGCATGCGGCGCGAGCTGGGTTTCGCTGCACCATGGTGGTGGTGTTGGCATTGGATATTCGATACACTCCGGAATGGTCGTGGTTGCGGATGGAACGGAATCCGGAAGGAGTCGGGTTGTCCGGGTATTAACCGCCGATCCCGGTACGGGCGTTATGCGTCATGCAGATGCGGGTTACGATACTGCGATCCGGACTGCTAACGAACGCGGAATTGATCTGCCATCCATTAACGGGTAGTTACGTGCATCCGATTTCACTGACCAACTTGTATGCGGATCTTCGGTCATCGATGGCCGAACTCCGCGCGAATGCAGATCCGGTTGACGCGTCCAGGGCGATTGTCGATCGCGCGCTTAAGGATGGCAAGGCCTACTACGGAATCAACACCGGTTTCGGCGCCCTCGCTGGAAAGCGAATCGACCTTGAGTCACTTGGGACGTTGCAGCGAAACCTGCTGCTTAGCCACGCCGTTGGTGTTGGCTCATTGGTGCCGAGGCCAATCGCCAAGCTGATGCTGCAGCTTAAGATTCATGCTCTGGGGATTGGCAATTCCGGCGTGTCGCGATCAACGTTTGATCAGCTCCTTGCCCTTGAACAGCACGACGCGGTTCCGGCCATTCCGTCTAAAGGAAGTGTTGGCGCTTCGGGGGACCTGGCGCCGCTTGCACACATGGCACTACCGTTGATCGGTTTTGGTGAGTTCCTTGATGCGGACGGGTCTGTTGTTGCTGCGGATGAACGGCTCAAGAGCCTGGGGCTCACACCTATCGATCTGCAACCTAAGGACGGATTGTCGCTGATCAATGGGACTCAGCTCATGTCCGCTTACGGCGCCTATATCCTCGAGCGATCTGCGCACTTGCTTCGCCTTGCGGATCTGCTGGCTGCTATGAGCCTTGAAGCGCTGCAGGGAAGTATCGTGCCGTACGATCCGCGTATCCAGGCCAGTAGACCGCATCCCGGACAGATTACGGTGGCAGACAATCTTCATGCGCTTCTTGCGGACTCGGAGATTTTGGATTCTCATCGCAATTGCGGGAAGGTACAAGATCCATACTCGCTTCGATGTGTTCCTCAAGTGCACGGCGCCTCGCGCGATGCACTTGCGTACGCAAGGAGGACGGTAGAGATTGAGCTTAATTCCGTGACCGATAATCCGCTGGTTTTCGACGGCGGCGATATCTTGAGTGGCGGTAATTTCCACGGCCAGCCGCTTGCGCTGGCGCTTGATTGCTCGGCAATGGCGTTGGCCGAACTTGGGAGTATCGCCGAACGTCGAATCTATTTGTTGTTGGCCGGGCACGACGGCCTTCCAACATTGTTGATGAATGAAACGGGAGTCAACTCCGGGTTTATGATTCCGCAGTACACAGCAGCCGCACTTGTGTCCGAGAACAAGGTGCTTTGTCATCCGTCGTGTGTTGACTCAATCCCAACGAGCCTTGGACAGGAGGATCATGTCAGCATGGGTTCGATATCCGCAACAAAATTGTATCGGGTACTGCGAAACGTAGAAACCATCCTGACAATCGAGCTCATCACTGCGTCCCAGGCGCTAGACTACCGACTCCCGCTTTTGCCTGGAACGGGTGTCAGGGTGGCGCACGAGTTTGTGCGGTCTAAGCTACCGCATCGTGAGGAAGACTACTTCTTTCAAGACGATTTGAAACCGTGTTTGGAATTGGTGCGGTCGTCCAAAATCCAGCAGGTTGTGACGGCAGCCGGCATCAAACTGGTATAGCGTGAAGAACGGATTGCTGATTAATACGGAAGCTGTGGTCACTTGTCGGGCCGCGGGCAGTCAGGGAGATTTGCACGCAGTTAATTCAGGGGCTGTCGCTTGGGAAAATGGCCGAATCGTCTGGGTCGGGAGCGTCGATTCTATTCCAGCGAAGTACTTCTCCTTCAAACGCTACGATGCTCTTGGTCGACTGGTTGTACCGGGACTAATTGATTGTCACACCCACCTTGCATTTGGCGGTTGGCGGGCTGATGAATTTGCGGATCGAGCACGTGGTGAGTCGTACCTCGAAATTGCTCGAAGGGGCGGCGGTATACAGAAAACGGTTGCTCAAACCAGACGCGCATCCGAATCTGAATTGTTGGACCATTCCCGAGACTATCTCCAGCAAATGGTGCGGCTCGGGATAACAACCGTTGAATGTAAAAGCGGATATGGACTAAGCGTTTCGGACGAATTGAAGTTACTGAGGGTCTATAAATCGCTGGGGCAGGAGGGCCCCAATCGGATTGTATCTACTTGCCTTGGTGCACATGTTATCCCAGCTGAGTTCAAGGATAATCGCGAGGCTTACGTCGATCTTCTCTGCAATGAGCTGTTGCCGATTGTTGCGGACGAACACCTAGCGTCATTTTGTGACGTTTTTGTGGAAGAGGGCGCCTTTACACGTGATGAGGCGATTCGGATTCTAACTACGGGTAAGTCGTTGGGTATGCGACCGAAGCTTCACGTGGATCAACTGGCCGACTCCGGTGGTGGACAGCTGGCCGCTGAGGTTGGCGCGATTTCGGCTGATCACCTTGAGTACGTTTCCGATAGCGGAATTGCAGCAATAAAAGAGGCGGGAGTAATCCCTGTTGCGTTGCCCGCAGCTTCGTTATATCTGCGTCAGCCGCCGCTTGACGCCCGGCGGTTTATCGATCGTGGTGTTCCGGTCGCGGTTGCAACCGATTTTAATCCTGGATCAGCACCGACCTTTCATTTACCCTTGGCCATGACGCTGGCTGCGACTATGAATCGGATGACACCCGCAGAAACGTTAAAAGCGGTAACGCTAAATGCGGCCCGTGCTATCGGCCGGGAAAACGATCTTGGGTCGATTGAAGTGGGTAAGTGTGCTGATCTTGCACTTATTGATGTACCATCCGTTGATCATTGGGTGTACCAGTTTGCGCCAAATCGCGTCGATGCCACCATCATCGCTGGTGACGCGGTTTGGGTTTCGGATGAACTTTCTTCGTGGTAAACGCGCGGCTCTGTTTGGCGACTCCTTTCCTGATTGCTAGAGCTCTGCCCACTGGCAAGCGTGTGGTCTATTTAGAAACGAGAATGCACGTTCCAATAGGTGCCCCGCAAGATGCCCATGAATAATCTGCAGCATGATCTTTTGAAGCCGATCATCGATTTGGTCGAACCTTACTCGTATGTGGGCGGGAATCAAAACCCCAACGATCCGCGACTGGCTGACTTCGTTTTTGGAAAACAAGTAGCGACACCGCGTGTAGCGATTGTCGGTTTTCCGGTTGATGAGGGAGTGCGTCGAAATGGTGGTCGTCCAGGTGCCTCTGCGGCACCTGATAAAATCAGACCGTTCTTGTACCGAATGACGCCGGATGCCCGAAACTTCGATGCTAGCGCGGCCGTGCTTTCGTCTACGATGGATGTCGGCAATATCTGTCGAACTGATTCGCTTGAGGAATCCCAGGCGGCCCTGGCGACTGTTGTTGAGCATCTTCTAGCGGCGGAAGTTTTTCCAATTATTATTGGTGGTGGACACGAAACGTCATTCGGTCATTTTCGTGGTTATCGTCGCCACAAGAAACAGCCGTCGATAGTCAACGTCGACGCGCATCCGGACGTGAGGCCATCCATTGACGGAAAGGGGCATTCGGGTTCTCCATTTCGCCAGGCAGCGGAATCGGTTCCGCCGATGTCTGACTATGTTGTGGTAGGACTAAATCCGGCGTCGGTTTCGGCGCGACACGTTCAATTTCTGGATGAACGCAACTTCCGGTACCTGTGGATTGATGAATTGGATTCTTCGACCATGTCGGATCTACTTTCCGGGCAGGATGGTCCGGTAATGGTTACGTTTGATATGGATGTTGTGAGCCAGTTCGAAGCACCCGGCGTAAGCGCCCCAACAGCTTCGGGATTGGGTGCGCGCGACGCATTATCAGTTGCGTTCGAAATCGGGCGGAGGTCGTCTGTCTCATCGATGGATCTGGTAGAAGTGAATCCGTTTGTAGATGAATCTGATCAAACCGCCAGGCTCGGAGCCGCGATGATTTGGAACGTCTTGAGTGGTTTTGCGCATCGTTAACGATGGGAAGTCGTTTTTTTGACCATCGACAGGGGAAGCAACCGAATACGTTTTTGATCCGTAACTTTTGGCCTTCATTCATCAATACGCCCAATGACCGTCAACGCATCAATCGGTGGACCAGACGCTGATCCAGGTCAGGACGAAGTATCAACTGGCAAACCATCCGCCCATCCGGTCCGTATTCTAACGACGGGCGGAACGATTGATAAAATCTACTTTGACGCAAAGAGCACCTATCACGTTGGTCCGCCACAGATTGAGGAGATCCTGTCGGGTTTTGATGTTGCTATTCCGTTCACCGTGGAGAGCGTGTTCTCGAAAGACAGTCTTGACATGACCGATGAGGATCGCGACGAAATTTGTCGACGGGTCCAGAAAGCTTCCGAATCTCGGATATTGATCACGCATGGAACCGATACCATGGTTAAGACGGGAAAAGCACTCGGTGACGTCGGTAACAAAGTGGTTGTTCTGGTTGGGTCACTCAGTCCTTCGCGATTCAAAGGTTCAGACGCGGAGTTTAACGTCGGCTTTGCGCTTGCTGCAGTACAACTCCTCAATCCAGGTGTTTACATTGCAATGAATGGCCGCGTATTCGACGTGTACAAGGTTCGCAAGAATGTGGAGCAAAACCGATTTGAACTTGACGCGAATTGACACGACCGCATTTGCGTCGTATCCGCAGAAAGCACTGCAAACGGTTGTCGGTTACGCCCGCATTCTTCGATTGCCGAACCTAGTGATGGTTGCAGTGGGCGTCTACGTCGGTGGTGCGCTCGATTCGGATGAGCAGTTGTTCGACGTTGTCCAATCGGGAAGGCTGGCTCTTGCCGCGCTTGCAGCAGTTCTGATTTCCGGTGGAGCTAATTCGTTGAATGACGTATTGGACATTGATGTGGACAGTGTGAATCGGCCGATGCGTCCGCTGGTTGCCGGCACCGTATCAATGAGGATGGCGCTCATCTGGGCCGGTGTTCTGTTCGTTGCGGGCGTCGTCGTGGCCGGACTGCTTTCTGGCGCACACCTTC
>CBDTVC010000225.1:0-5469 GCA_965363925.1 uncultured bacterium
GGCTCTCGAAAAACCTTCGACTAGTTCAGAGATAAGAATACGAATTTCAGCGAGGTTATCCGCCGTGATACAAGGGCCGCAATAAGAGTGTGGTTGCGGAATCATGTTGCGCCGTTACCTATTTTGGCGAGAATTACCTTTGAGCTCACTTTGTAACCTATGCCCTGGATCGAACAGACTATGAGATGGTTTGGGCCAAACGATTCGTTTGGACTCGACGGTATCCGGCAGGCTGGTTGCACCGGTGTCGTGACGGCATTGCATCATATTCCCATCGGTGAAATTTGGACGGTATCCGAGATAGAGCAGCGAAAGGATACAGTTGAGGCTGCCGGGTTAACGTGGACAGTGATCGAAAGTCTGCCCGTCCATGAGAACATTAAGACTCGTTCGGGCGATTGGCGAAAACAGATCGACAACTACAAAGTCAGCCTCAAGAACATTGCGTCCTGCGGATTAGAAGTCGTTACGTACAACTTCATGCCGATCCTTGATTGGTTGCGTACCGACGTCGCCTACCAACTGCCTGATGGCTCAGAGGCGTTGCGTTTCGAGAGGGATGCCTTCATGGCGTTTGATCTCTTCATCCTACAACGACCCGCCGCTGATCAGGACTACACACCGTCCGAAATCGAATCCGCCACAAAACGGTTTGCTCGGATGAATGAGCGCGAACGCGAAGCGCTGCGGTCAACCGTATTGCTTGGACTGCCGGGCTCTGACGAAGCGTTTACATCCGCCCAACTACTTTCGTCGCTCAAGAATTACGATCAGATCGGCGAAAAGTCGTTGCGTGCAAATCTGATCGAATTCCTCGCCGAGGTTGCGCCGGTAGCAGATGAGCTTGGATTGCGGATGGCCATCCATCCGGACGATCCGCCCTATCCAGTACTTGGTTTACCTCGCGTAGTAAAAACGGCAGCGGACATCCGCAAAATCATCGACGCCGTTCCCACTCCAGCGAATGGACTCTGCTTCTGTACCGGCTCTTTTGGCGCGAGGCCCGACAACGATCTGCTCGCCATGCTAAATGAATTTGGCGATCGGGTTCATTTTCTTCACCTGCGAAACACCAAGCGTGACCTTTCTGGTAACTTCTTCGAAGCGGACCATCTCTCCGGTGACGCCGATATGTTTGCTCTCATGCAGTTGATTGTTCAGCTCATGCGACGTACCGGCCGGCCGATCCCAATGCGCCCGGATCATGGTCACCGAATGCTGGGTGACTTGAAAATGAAGTCGTATCCGGGCTACTCAGGAATTGGACGCCTTAAGGGACTCGCTGAACTGCGGGGCCTCGAGGTCGCAATCCAGCGTAGTGACGATTGACCCAAGAACTCCGCCCCCGCCCCCATCATTACGTCGGCAGTGTGAGCAACGATTTCGCGGGAGGTCTTGGTCAAACGAAGACAACTGTAACGGACTAGTGTTTTCTGGAACTAACACTGCCCGGGCAAGCCCGAAGACAGACGAAAAAAACCACATTGTCCACATCTCTCATCGAATCGGGTTTGGACGGTTGCCCGTAATCAACAAAATCAGGTCTTCAGCTTCACGCATGAGCCGAAATTGAACTACTGGTTACGCTGACAGTAGACTAATGCTGTATTTCAATCCAATCATCTTACTGCTTAACAATTGACCCTCGGGATACCTCCGCACTTTGCTCCTCCATTGGTCCACGCATGGATCAAGGCGATTCGCCTGCCCAAAATGTCGGTACCAAGGTGCGCCGCACTGCTCTTGGCAGCGTTCATTTTTGTCCCGTCAAAACTGTCGATTGCGCAGGAGGTTACTCGATCAGTCCGAAGTGCTAGTAATGTGGACCATTCGGACGTTGCCGCATCTGAGCTTTTATCGTCACAGCGAATGATCATCGTTTCGCAAGAAGATCTGCAAGCCGCAATGGCCGCCGAGCTTGTCGAGAATTATGACGCGTCCAAAACTACAAACGCGGCTCGATTTTTTGCAGGTGTAGTGCTCGACCTGGGTGAGCAGGCCCAACAGAGAGATCCTCACGGTCCACCGCTTTTTCTCGGCCACGATGACTGGTATCGGGCCTTTGTCGACGCGGGTGGGATTGCGGATGGTGTAATACCGCTGCACGTCCGGCTTGCACGTGATTTCAGGCAGGACGTCATGATCGATTACGATATTGACGGCACGATAAAGAAGGTCAAGAACGGTGAACGTCCGAGACTTGCGCTATCAGTGCAAATCGGCTGGCCAGAGTCCGAAAGCCTCGGCCGAAATTATTCGTACGAGGATACGTTGGCGAAACCGATTCTGCAGATTACGAATCATCGGGTGATCCGGCAGCGGATACTTGATTTCGGGGACGTCATTTCATTCGACGAGGTGACTGGAATCACCGGTCGCCCCACGACAGGACTGCTCGCTTTCTTCTTCAAGGTTATCGGCGAAGGACACATCGATTGGTCTCGGTTCTACATCGCGGATAATGGTATCCAGGTAACGCGCGGTGGCGCCCACAAGGGTCCGTTCTCAACCACTGAGACAATTCACGTGTTTCCAGATGGGCGAGGCGAATCCGGGATTCCGGGAAAAGAGGAAATGTGGCGGTCCATCGAGAGCCGAATAAAAGATAAACCGAAGATCGAGTACCACGATTATACGCTACCCGATTTTGAAGAGAACCATCCGTAGCCATTCGCCATGTGCGCGACCAATCCATCAGGCAGAGAGGAAAACAATGACACAGGACATCGCGGGAACGAAGGTTTTGACTTGGGCGAATGTGCTCAAACTTGCAACAAACGGCAACCTACCCCCGGATCGACGAGACGAACGAACACCTGAAGAGTGGAAGAAAGTCCTGACAGCCGAGCAGTTCAGCGTGGCCAGACAAGCCGGGACGGAGCGCCCGTTCAGTTCTGAAATGTGTAGCCTGTTTGAGGCCGGCTTGTACGCGTGCGTTTGCTGCAAAACTGAACTGTTTGACGCCAACACGAAATTCGACTCCGGGACGGGGTGGCCGTCTTTTACGCATGCGGTGAAAGACAACGTCGTGGCTTACAACAAAGATCAATCGTTTGGAACCGTCCGAGTTGAGACGGTCTGCAGCACGTGTGACGCCCATCTTGGGCACGTATTCCAGGACGGTCCTGCGCCAAGCGGATTGCGGTATTGCATCAATGCAGTCTCGTTGGAAAAGGTAAAATCCTGAATTCCCTCGGTCAAACTCGTAAGAGAATCAGCTCAACCATGAACATCAATTTCGACAACACTTACGCGCAGGAACTAGAGGGCTTCTACGTCCCGTGGACTGGAGCTGTGGTTCCAAGTCCTGAAGTGGTGCAGCTGAATGTCGGATTGGCTATTGAGCTTGGTCTTGACCTGGATGTGCTGCGAACAGCAGAGGGTGCAGCCATTTTGTCGGGAAGCACGGCACCCGTGGGAGCCCATCCGCTTGCGCAGGCCTACGCCGGTCATCAATTCGGCGGCTTCTCGCCGCAGCTTGGTGACGGCCGCGCGCTTCTGATCGGCGAAGTGATCGACACAAACGGGCAACGTCGCGATATCCACCTAAAGGGCTCGGGCCGCACTCCGTTTTCACGAGGCGGTGACGGCAAGGCTGTCCTTGGTCCGGTGTTGCGCGAGTATTTGATTGGCGAAGCGATGTACGCACTGGGCGTTCCTACTACGCGAGCACTTGCCGCAGTGACAACCGGTGAACAGATCTTTCGCGAGGGTCCGAAGCCAGGTGCGGTCCTAGCACGTGTCGCTTCAAGCCACCTCCGCGTTGGAACGTTTCAGTTCTTCGCAGCACGTGGAGAAACGGACAAACTCAAGACGCTCGCAGAGTATTCGATTAACCGGCACTTTTCGAAATTGGCGGGACGCGATGAACGGTTCGTAGAGTTTCTGTCGAGCGTTGTTGACCGGCAGGCTGCGTTAGTTGCCAGCTGGATGCATGTCGGATTTGTTCACGGCGTCATGAACACGGACAACACGACCATCTCAGGCGAGACTATTGACTACGGCCCGTGTGCGTTTATCGACAACTATGACCCGGGGGCTGTCTTCAGTTCGATAGATCAGAACGGTCGCTACTCATTTGCCAACCAACCCGGTATTGCTCAGTGGAATCTGGCTCGGCTCGCCGAAACGCTTCTGCCACTTAGTACTGCGGGTGATCCTGACGAGGCCGTCCGCAAGGCGACCGAGGCCGTGGAGAGTTTTGCCGAACGCTATCAGGGCTACTGGCTGGATGGTATGCGAGGGAAGATTGGCCTGTTTACTGCCGACGATGGGGACTCGCAGCTCGTATTCGACATGCTTGAGTTGATGGAGAAACAGAACGTCGACTACACATTGTTCTTCAGGCATCTTGCTGAAGTTCTTTCGGGTTCAGGGGACAAGGTCCGGTTGCTGTTCAGTGACCCGACAGGCTTCGAATCATGGCTCGAACGTTGGAACGATCGTTTGAAGCTGGACATTGAGGCCGGATTGAAATCAAACGCAGAGAGATCCGCTGCAATGAACGCTGTCAACCCGCTCTACATTCCGCGAAATCACAAGGTAGAGGAAGCCCTAAATGCCGCAGAAACGGATGCCGATTTCGCTCCGTTTTCCAAACTGCTTGACGCCGTTACAAATCCGTATGTCGAGCGCGACGAATTGCAGGGTTACGAGCTACCCGCGCCGAGCGATTTTGGACCGTATCGAACATTTTGTGGCACGTGATCTGATCGGTTAGATCCCGCTTGTGACGGGCACTAGACGGGCACTACCTGTACCGGCGCTCCCAGAGATTCCCGAGCATGTACATCGCAATCGTTGCGCCGGCAATCGATGTAATACCCGAGTGATCATATGGCGGCGATACTTCGACAACATCCGACCCAACAACAGGCAAGTCTTTTAGCTGGCGCAGTGTAGCGAGCACCTGAGCGGATGTCAATCCGCCGGATACGGGAGTGCCGGTACCCGGCGCGTAAGCCGGATCCAGACAGTCGATATCGAAAGTCAGATACACCTTGCCCGCAGTCCGCTTTGCGATTCTCTCCGCGATGCCTTTGGGGCCGAGTTCGTGACATTCGAACGAATCAATTATTTCGATGCCAAAGTCTTGTGGAGCATGGGTTCGGATGCCGATCTGAATTGAACGATCAGTATCAATCAGACCATCACGTACGGCGCGGGTGATAAACGTACCGTGATCCACTGCTTGCTCGTCATCGTCCCAGGTATCTTGATGGGCGTCAAACTGCACAAGCGCCAGGGGTCCATGAATCTCAGCATGCGCTTTGAGCAAGGGGTAGGTAACGAAATGATCACCCCCGATGGATAAGAGGTACGGCGATGAATCAGAGTGCAAGATCTGCGTCGCATCTCGTTCGATCACCTGCGGTATCAAGTCTTGTCGACCGTAGTAGAAATTGCAGTCGCCGTGATCAACGACAGCGAGATCATCAAAGATGTAGTGCCCGAAGGGATATTGCGGAT
>CBDTVC010000226.1:0-5459 GCA_965363925.1 uncultured bacterium
CGCTAGAGGACGTGGATACACCGTCATTAGGGGCGGATCTGGCAAGCCGTCTTCGCAGCGAATTGCTTCTGCGGAAGAAACCCGTATAGCCAGGCTATCTAATCCGATGGCCGACAAGGCAACCTGAAGAACTTCGGTCGATCCCGACAGCAATGAGAAACACGACTCCATAGAATGAGTTATTTCGCAACCGGTCATATTTTGAAACGTACTCCTGTCACCTCTACTTCGGCGTCGTGTTTGTCATTAATTATTAGCGAGCCGAAACGTCGCATATCGATCCGACAGGCACTATTGATGATCTGGTCCGTGGTCGTGGCTTGGATTTCGATAAACATGCAAGCAAAGGGTGTTGATGAATCGTTGTTGTCTAGTGGCTTGGCCGATTGAAAAACAATTCTGCCCATAGTAATCTGGTGAAATCGTCCAGCGATATTCGCCGGCCTTCTCGTACGTTGCGACCCAGGCGAATCATCCTACTGCTGGCCATGCTTGTGGTTGGATTAACGGATTGGCCGGGCAGCACTCTGCCAGCGAGCGCTCAGAGTTTCGGTGACACCGTTACGCAGAGGCAGCGTGACATCATATCGGGTCTTGCTGGTCAGGCTTCCTCCACATCTTCTGATACGTTTTCGTCAAGAAGTACTCCCTCCGAACGATCTGAGGCGGCGGCGTTTTTGGCAGACAAGATTACCGAGCTCGGATTGCGCCCAGTGCGTCAAAAATACCGCGTTCCGAACGTAAACGGCATTGTGGATTTGCTGCTCAGTCCGTACGAGGGCACGAATGTCTATGCTATCGTGGCGGCCACGGTGCAAGACGCGCCTTTCGTTGTGATTGGTGCTCACTACGATAGTGAGCAAGGAAGTCCCGGTGCGATCGACAATGCTTCTGGGGTTGCGTTGGTCTATGCGCTTGCGTACACACTCTCCAAACTGGAGCGGAGGTATGTCAATTTCATTGTGGTCTTTTTCGACCAAGAAGAGGACGACGAAGCGGGGAGTCGGGCTTTTGTCCGGTACTTGGCATCACAAGGGCACGCTATCCACTCGGTGCACATTGCGGATATGGTTGGGTGGGATGGAGACGGGGACCGGACGGTCGAAATCGAGTCGCCTGGTCCCGAGCTTGAGAATATCTACCGAGCCGCTGGATCCGACTTGAAAATTCCGTTGGTGATCACACAAGGGGCCTCGTCAGACACAAGGTCCTTTCGCGCTGGAGGCATTCCGACCGTTGGCGTGTGGGAAAATCTGAACAGCGGGGACTCGACGCCACACTATCATCAAAGCAGCGATACGTTCGCCACAGTGAACTTCGAGTACCTTGCCTCAACGACGGAGTTAATGTACCAAGTCGTGACTGCTATCTCAGAAGATCGAGGCGGCGATGAGCGGTAACGTTGCCCCGATAAAGGCGTCGGCGAAGTCGAGGTCAGGAAGGATGCAAATCCTACTGGTACTCAGTTTTGCTCCCTTGCTGATCAAATCGATCAGCTATGCGATGATCGGAAGCTATCTTCCGTTGTTCGTATTCGTTTCGTTTGCGATCATCGTGACACGAGCCGTTCAAACAGGATCAGCACTAGGAGTGGTTGGAATAAGAGCTTGGTCTGTGGGATTGGTGCTATGGGGGAGCACGCGGCTAGGTTTGATGTCGGCGATGCTATTCACATCCACGGGCGAAGCCCACGTACACGCCCAATTCACCTTCTGGTATGTTGCGTTGAGTCTTTTACATTGCGTCGTCGGAATAATACTGCTGCGGCAAGACCGAAAGCGGTGACTCCAGACAATTCTGGACAGACACTGAGCGCTTGCGTACGGTACTCGTCGCACCGAATCAGGCTCGCAACTCCACCAGCGACGTGTCAAGAACCCTCTCCATTGCCGCAAGCGTTGCCGCAACGTCCGCATCACTGTGAGCATAGTTCATCAAGAACGGGCTCGACGGGAAGATTCCTTCGGAAAGCAGGGCCTTGAAAAAGTTTTGGCGGGCGACGCCATCGGTGTCAGGGTTATCCGCAAACCGAAATTGCACTGCCATCGGCAAACCGTATGATCGTGCGTCCAGCCCGGCGGCGGCCGCAAGAAAATCGAAGCCTTCTTGCAGACGGGTGCCAACAGCTGTGATATGTTCAAGTACCGGCTCTTCCTCAAGCACTTTCAGTGTAGCCAGGCCAGCAGCAATAGACAGCGTCTCACCTGCATGCGTCGTGGTGATCATACACTTTTCGAACATCTTCATGAATTCGCGCTTGCCACCAACGACGGCAAGTGGAAAGCCGTTGGCAATGGCTTTTCCATAAGTAGTGAGATCCGGAATAACGCCGAAGTACTCCTGCGCACCTGCCAGTCCCAGGCGAAAGCCCGTTAGGATCTGGTCGAAGATTAGTGCCGCTCCATGTTGCGACGTCAGCTCACGTGCACGTTTCACAAAGTCGTGGGCCACGTTTTCATTCCAATCGTATGCCACTGTCATCATGCCAGCAATCTCATGCCCGCGTTCAGAAAAGACCGTTTCGAGCGCATCAATATCACCGTAAGGAACGCGGAAGACGTACCTGTCCAGCGCCTCGGGTACACCGTTGCCTTCTCTAGGCCAGGACCAAGGCATCGACTTACCTTCGCCACAAGAAAACCAGTCGCCGTGCCCGTGGTATCCACAGGTTACGATCGTGTCGCGTCCGGTATAAGCGCGGGCCAGTCGGATGGCCACGTGGTTGACCTCGTTGCCACTCTTCAAGTATCGAACCTGTTCGAGACCTGGAATAAGCGCCACAAGTCGCTCAGCAAGTTCCAATTCGATCGGCGAAGACATACTGAACAGCACCCCTTTCTGAAGCTGCTCCATTACCGCCGTCTGAACCGCAGGATGATTGTATCCGAGGATGATCGGGCCAAGTGCAGAGCGGTAGTCGATGTACTCCCTGCCATCCACATCGTATATCCTGCAACCATCCGCCCGATCAATAAAGTGCGGTAACGCACTACCCATAGAAGGGTCGTATCGCTTGGCGTTTGTTTGCGAGCCTGATGGAATCAGGTCCAGGGCTCGTTCGAAGAGTTTTGTGTCGTTGTTTGACATGTCTTAGTTGGTTTCCGTTGCTTCTATCTCAGTTGCTTGCGATTTCTACTGCTTCGATTGCCGTCGCTTCGATTGCCGTCGCTTCGGTTTGCGTCGCTTCGGTTTGTGTTACTTCGGTTTGTGTTACTTCGAAATCTGCGACATTCACTGCTGCGAGATTCGTTCTCTTAGATTCATTGCTCCGATTGTCGCCAGATCGATTTCCGAGATATTCACCTATTCCGGCTCAACCGTTCGACCATTCTGACCGTATCGTTTCGACGCGATCACAATTGCGATTCCAATAGCGACGGCCATGATCCCACCAATCACGTTTAATTCCCAGCTTCTGTCGCCAAGGGTAGGAATGACCATCAGGAACAGCATTCCGCCAATCACAATCGAGAGGCGTCCTACCAGTTGATACGCTTTTAATCCGCGGAGATCCATCTCGGCCGCATCTGCGCCTTCGAGTCCATCATCTGAAACGTAGGCGGGTGTCTTCAGATCGTGCTCGAGAGACTCGATTCGTTGTAGGTAACTTCCCTTGCGGACGTGGAACAGCGTCGACAGCATAAAGAACAGCGTTGTCGAGACGATTCCAGTGATCATCTGCAGCTCATATCGGGTCACGTCCAATCCAAAGAACTTCAGGTCGATATCGAGGAACAAACTCGCGAACGAATCAGCAGGTAACCCTTGCGTCACGTTGGCGAAAAGGCTTACGGTCACGACAGATATAACCCCAAGGCCGAACGAGACCATCCCCGACCACCACGGTGTTTTTGTAATCACCAGACCCAGCATTACCGGGATAAACATAGGTGCCGAATACAGCGAACTCGATTTGACATGCACGTCAAATACGCCACCCAATTTTTCCATGTTAAAGGCAATCCAGATGGCGATCAGGCCCATGGTTGCGACGCTCAGTTTAGCGAACAAGAGCTGCGCTGATTCAGAAGGGGCCGTGCCGGATAGCTTACGCCTCAGCGGCACATAGGCATCTTTTGTAACAACCGCGGCCAGCCAGTTCAACGCCGTATCAGCGGAGCTCATCGTTGCCGCAAACATCGCGGATACAATTACTCCGAGCATGCCATGTGGCAAAACCCCAAGCGCCAGTGTGACAAAGGCAGCCTCGCTCGGTTCGTTTAACTCAGGCCACATTGAGGCGAGGTCGGGATACAGCACTCGTGAAGCCAATACGGGCAAAATCCACATCAACGGCAGTACCAGGCTGAGCCCTGCGCACCACGCCGCCATCTTTTTTGTATCGCGTTCGTCAGGCACGCTGTAGTATCGTTGCGCAATGTGCCAGTTGACGTTGTAGCCCAAGACAATGTTGATCCCGTAAGCAGCCCAGAACAATCCCGGTCGATCCTTCAAATGGAAGCCGAGGAAGCCGTCGGGTGCCTCGCGAATCAACCGCGTTACCCCCTCCGAGATCGAGCCGTCTCCGAGAAACAGGTACGATACCGGCAGGATAATCAGAGTCGCAAGAAACAGAACAATGAACTGCAGTGAATCCGTAACCATAACTGCCCAGATTCCGCCGAGCAAGGTGTACACAAGGATGACAATTCCCGTCACGAGCATGCTCACCTGCAGTCCGCTCATTGTTGTGAATCCCAGGTCGACCGTTGCATTGTGAAATCCAAAAGCCGTCGCGACAAACACACAGAGCGTGTAAATCGAGATGCCCAGTACAAGTACGTTGGGAATTACCGAGAAGACCGTGTAGAAGTACGTCGTTCCAGGCGAATAACGACGCGACAGAAACTGCATCGGCGTGTCCAACCGTGTTCGCCGCCAGAGTCGACCGTACAGGAAGTAGCCGAACATGTACGCCGGAGCAGCAAGGCTGAACAGGATAATCGCGGCGGATCCGTTGCGGTATGCAAACCCGGCCGCTCCCACAAACATAAACGCCGAGAAGCCCGAGATGAACAGCGATACCGCGGAGAGTCCCCACGGAATATTGCCGCCACCTTTAAAATAGTCGCTCGTTTTCTGGTTGAACCGAGAAACGATGAATCCTGCGGCCAGGACAAGTCCGCCGTATAGAAATACGACGAGGTAGTCGAGATGATTGAGGGATTCGAGCAAATCGATCTTGGAGGCAGCCGATTTAGGTGTGTCGTGGCCGGCGAAGGTTTCGGAGGAGGCCGTAGGCCGGTAAACCGTAGCGAGATCGGAGCTACCACTGATTGTTGACAACTCGATCCGCAAATCAGAGTACGACAGCTTTCGTAGATTGAGCAGACCTCAAACCATAATAGCGAATAATCGCATGTCGTCACGCCGACTTTTTCTCCGCCACGGTGCCGGGACTCTTGGAGCATTGGTATTTGTCCCGCAACTATTTGGACCGTCTTGTTTGGTGCGCCGCC
>CBDTVC010000227.1:0-5431 GCA_965363925.1 uncultured bacterium
GGATTCTTACCCAATCCAAAGACGTCGTACGAGATAGAAAACGTTGACCTTGAGTGGGCCCTGTATCCCGGAAAGTTGACCGTTGTAGAAGACACGATCAACAATCCGTACAAGTTGCCTGTTGGCTTCGCTCGTGACCAGAATTATCGATGGCCAACGGATGCGGAGCGGCCGCTCGATGTGGTCGGGTTTACTTGTGCGGCTTGCCATACTGCGCAGTTAAATTATTCGAAGGACGGCGTCAACTACGGGTTACGGATTGATGGCGGGCCTGCGCTGACTCATTTAACGAAGTTTGAGTTGGCTTCAGGAATTGCGGCTGGCTTGACGCTCAAGATCCCAAGCCGATTTAATCGATTTGCCGACGAAGTCTTGCCCAACGGACACACGGATGAAGATCGCCAACTGCTTAAAGAGCAGCTAAAGCAGCTAGTTGACGAAGGTACAGCGCTTAAGAAAGAGGTAGATCGAGGCGGATACTATAAAACCATGGACGGCTTTGGGCGAATTGACGCCTTGGACAAGATTGGCAACTTCGTATTTGCCGAGGAAATCTCTCCCGAGAATTGGTACCAGGGCGATGCTCCCGTTAACTACCCTGCACTCTGGGACGCACCCTGGTTTGACTGGGTGCAATACAACGGATCAATCAAGCGACCCATGATCCGGAATGCCGGCGAAGCACTCGGAGTCTTTGCCCGGGTATTCATGACCGGCGTGAAGGACAGCGAGCAGTTGTTTAGATCAACAATTCGGCTGGATAACCTGCACGAGCTCGAGTCGCTTCTACGCGGCAAAGAGCCTTTTGATGGATTGCGTTCGCCGAAATGGCCCGAGCAATTGTTCGGCACTATCGATCAAGAAAAAGCTGCCCGAGGCGCTGACCTGTATGCGCAGCATTGTCAATCGTGTCACCTTCCGGCGCCCGTAGAGGGTTCAGCATTCTTTGACCTTGCAGACACAACTGTCTGGACTACGCCAGATTCGTTTGGACTGCAATACCTGGATCTAAACCTGGTGAATCTTTACGAAATCGGCACAGATCCCACTGCTGCTTTCAACTTTGCGGTGCGGACTGCAAACGTCGGGGCGCTTGGGCAAAAGTTTCGTGATTCATTGGGGGTAGGCAAAGGGGGAAAACTAATGTACGGCGATGCGCTTCCGTTTATCGTTTCCCGAACCGTTCAACAAGGATACGATGACTTGGGCCTGAGTGACTCCCTACGATTGGTTTGGGACGGGAAAAGGCCTAACGATATTCGCGCGCCCCTCGCGTACAAAGTAAGACCATTGGACGGGATCTGGGCAACTGCTCCCTATCTACACAACGGTGCTGTACCAACCCTATTCCAGATGATCAGCCCTCTTGAAGAACGCGACAAAACGTTTTATCTGGGCAACAAGGAGTTCGATCCGGTTAATGTTGGCTTCCAGACCAATCGGTTTAAGGGTGGGTTTAAGTTGGACACGAGTATTAAAGGTAATTCGAACGCAGGCCATCAGTTTGACGGCCTCTTTGATCCCAACACAGTGGATTGGGACACCGTACAATCCGGTACGATCGGTCCCCTGCTACCAGTCGACGACCGACGCGCAATTGTCGAATTTCTCAAAACTCTCTAGCGCAACAGACAAATCCGGAAACGGTTTACACTTCACGTCACACGTCAGCACTATGGTAACAGATCCTACCCATTCAGCGCTTGACCCCGACTGGCCGCCAGCGCAGCCGGCAAAAGGAAAACTGGCGGAGCGCATTGCTTATTGGATCCAGTGGAAGAACGACCAATTCTTTGGCTTCCTCCGTTTCTTTCGGCCGATTCTCAAGCTGCCGGCTAGCGGCCCAGTGCTTGTAACACGATTCAAAGATGTTCAGGAGATTCTGGATCGACCGGACATCTTCGGCGTGGTCTATGCACCGATGATTGACAAGTCGGTGGGTCCTTATATGCTGTCGCATGACTCCAGCGTGTACAACCGCAGAGACAAAGGACTCATGCGAGCATTGATCCAGGAGAAAGACGGACCCATCGTCAAGAAAGCTGTTGCAAAAATCGCAAAGAAATGCATCAACGAGGGTGCGGCGAACGGAGTAATTGAGGTCGTATCGCAGTTGTCACGAAAGGCTCCCGTGCTCCTGACCGGTAAGTATTTTGGATTCCCGGGACCGGACATCGAAACGATGATGCGCTGGTCTCGTGCCACGCAATACGACTTCTTTCACAACCAGAAGATGTCTGGGCAGATTCACGACGACAACATTCGTGCTGGCCGTGAAATGAGAACATACCTTCAGGACGTGCTCCTGCCCAAGCGACGCAAACAACTCAAGAAGAATCGCGACCGCGACGACATTGTTTCTCGAATGTTAATGACCAAATGCCCTGCCCACGTCGGCTGGGATGACGACCGGATGCTGACGAACATCATGGGACTACTCGTCGGTGGAGTTGAGACAACTTCGCAGGCGGTCGTCCAGATTCTTGACCAGCTTCTTCAGCGACCATCAGCCCTGAACGATGCACGACAAGCGGTGCTACACGGTGATGATGCCAAGCTGGGTAGAATCTGCTGGGAGGCCCTTCGGTTTAACCCGGTCAACCCGGTGGTCTTCCGTCAGTGCAATCAAGATTATCGGCTCGCATCCGGAACGCTCCGCAACAAAGTCATCCCGACAGGCACCGTCGTTGTCGTCGGCACTCGCTCGGCCATGAAAGATTCACGGGAGCTGGTCAAGCCTCGAGCGTTTCGAGTTGACCGACCAGACTATCAGTACTTTCATCTCGGTTACGGAATGCATCGCTGCCTTGGAGACATCGTTAGCAAGGTCCAAGTACCGGAGATCATTAAGCAATTGCTGCACCTCAAAAACCTCCGGCGCGCACCTGGCCCAGCAGGCCAAATCAACTTCAAGGGAGGCCCGTTCCCGGAAAGCTTCAGCGTAATGTTTGACGCGTAGAAAGCGTCTACGGTTTTCCCGGTCGCCAACGGGACTCCGGTTCAAAGTACTGCCAAAGCGCCCGCGACACGTCTCGTAGCAATACATAACCTTCGTTTCCCGACTCCCAGCTTTCGTCAGATTGGTTGTTCGTGATCACGCAAAAGACATAGTCACCATGGGGTGCGTTAACCAGGACGACTTCTGAACGCGATTGATTAACGGCCCCCTGTTTGGAAGCCGCCTGAACGGTTGGTGGAAACTGGGATAACGCCTCGTCCTTCCAGTACGTCCGCGTTAAAACACGATACATTTCCTCCGATGCCACTCGCGAAACCGCCCGACCTTCGCGAATGAGAACGAGCAGCTCAGCCATTTCACGTGGCGTCGTCTGACCCCAGCCGTAGTGCTCCCAATTCGCCCGCCTCCCTGGCGTCCGCGAATTCATTCGGGTCTTCGAAAAGCCGTTCGATCCAAGCCATGTGTTAATTGCGGTTCCCGTCCCGACAAGGTGCTGTAGCCAGAGACTGGCCGTATTGTCAGACATGGTTAACATCAGCAGCACCACCTTGTCGAGCGCCACCTCCTCTCCATCTTTGAATGATCCCAGAAGATCTTCACCTTCGTACAATAATGAATCTCGATAGACAAGCTTTTGATCATAAGAGAGGGCACCTCGATCAATCGCGTCAAAGGCTGTGAGCATGATTGGGACCTTGATCATACTTGCCGTCGGGAAAAGTGTATCGGCGCTGATGGCTACGGTACGCCCCGTCTTCAGGTGACGGACGAAAATGCCAACGTCTCCGTCAAAATTCGCGACGAGTCCCTCCATCTGCGCCTGAAGCGATTGGTCAATAGCCGGTTGACTGATCGCCGCTCTCGGGATAGTACTCAACAGAGCAAGTACAAGCAGTGTGAGATGAAGGGTCCCTCGGAGGGTGAGTCGTAGATGCATCGTAGAAAATGTGATCGGTGTCGACTGTTGAGCGTCGCGCATTATCGTGAAGCCAATTCAGTCCAGAGCTTTCGAACAGGTTCTGCGCCATAGTTAAGTTGGTATCGTTTACGTGCGGCGTTCGAGCATGCCAACCAACGTTCAGGTGCCGAGAGCGCCTCAATGGCATCAGCAATCTCACCGGGCGCCTGCGGCTCCACCAGGTACCCTTCGTCCCCAGACTCAATCATACCGGCGGTCCCACCCAACCGCGTTGATACAATCGGCGAGCCGGCGTTCATCGCTTCGATAATGGCGAGCGGCTGTCCTTCGATCATATAAGATGGTAGCACAAACACGTCTGACTCCAAGTGGAGTTTTTTTACGTCGTCGCGATCAGACACCGGTCCGACATGTTTGACTTTATCAGCAAGGTCAAATTCCACGATACGATTCTCAAACGAAACGCGATCAGAATCGGTGATCCACTGACCAGCAAATGTTGCTTGAAACTCCAAACCACGATCCTGCAACAACTGGCACGCAACCAACAAATCGTCGTAGCCTTTCTCGCGAATCATGTGGCTGAGATACAGAATCCGTAGTGGCCGATCCGGACTCAACGCAAGCTGTTTACTACGAACCTCTTCATCCGAACAAAGAAGCGCATCATCCAGCGTATTGGGAATTACGAAACGCTTGGGTGCTGAGATATACTCGGCACAATCATCAGATCGATTTTCGTTTAGGAAGACAACACCGTCGAGCCGGTTCATCAGCCTGCCAGCAGTTAGTCGAGTAACAGACGACTCAAACAATTTCGAAAATCGTCCCCAGTGTACAACCGCGAACACCTTATGGCCCGCTCCGAAGGCTGGCAGCACGGTTGCAAGATCTCGAAAGTGCCCAAACGTTTCGGGAGAGATTGACGTCCAGAAAACAACCGCATTCGGGTGCTGTTCACAAACAGTTTTTAGTCTGCGACCGGCTTCGCGATAGCTGCCAATTTTATCGATGAAGCGGCGTGCGACCCGCAAGTCAATTTCCGATTCACCCAAGCGAAGGTTTACCGAAACGACATGGTATGAGTCTGACAGAAGCTCGACGAGACGAGCCGTGGCGAGACCCTGACCCGTGACGGGCGGTGGAAAGAAGCCCGCGATGATCACGGTTGGTTTCATGTATCAGAACGGCCGAAGATTGGCCAGAGGGCTTCGCTTGATGCGAAAGAGATTGACGAATCGGAATTTCCAACATTCAACATCCGATTCCAAAGTCTGCGTGGCTACAAGTCCAACTCGCAATCTGTTGTTCCGGAATGTGGCTTAGTGCTGCGCCTGCGAACGGCCCTAAGTTACGATTATACCCTCCGACTCGTAAGACCTCCACCCAGAGAAGTTTGAATTGTCGAATGTCATGAAGATGCGTGAACCGCTCCGAATCAAATGCATTAATACTAGTTTAGTTGGTACTTTCGAGTATAAGCGGAAGCTTCGCGGACTGTTCTCGCCGTGCGGGACGCAACAGGACGTGGACTGACGCCTGAGCCGAAGCAT
>CBDTVC010000228.1:0-5420 GCA_965363925.1 uncultured bacterium
CGTCAGGATGAAGCTTCGAGGCAAGAACTGTCACAGCATTTACGAGCCGTGGACCAACTCTAAGCGCGATGTCCGATTCCACGGAAATCACCTGCCCATTCCTGATCGCATCCAATCCTGCCCAAGCCGGATGTTTCGCAAGGAGGGAAGCCGCATCGTACGGCCCCGAATTCGCAATCACGATTACGTCGGGGTTTTCGGTAATGACGTACTCCTCACTAAGCACCGCATTCTCCTGCCCAATGGACGCGGTAATACTCGAACCGCCAGCCTTTTCAATCACGTCGTGCATGTAACTTCCCTTGCCAAACGAATACAATTCGTCATCGCCGATCAGAAATAAGACCCGTGGTTTAGCGCTTTCTTGAGGCACCAATTCAGTGATCGAGCGCAAGGCAGTTTCGAGAAGAGTGGCGTGCTTGTCGGCCTCAGGGCCTGTTCCAATCAAACGCCCAATACTTCGAATGTCCTCAAAGACGTCACTGATGGATCGGCTCGAAATTACAAAACAGGGAATACCAAGAGACTCAAGTCGTTCGGCGTCTTCAACGCGATTGAATCCTTCCAACAAAAAGACCAAGTCAGGATTGATAGAAATAACCGACTCGAAGTCCACGGGGAGCGCGCTGACTTTCAAGAGTGAATCCGTCTCTTGAAGGTCGTCAGCGTTTGAGACAGCGACTAGTCGATCTGCGCCGCTTGCTGCAATTACCATCTCGGTGAGACTCGGTGCGAGTGTTACAACTCGGCGCGGTTCGTTGACTATCGTGACCCTTCGGCCAACATCGTCGACCTGCTCAATGCTGGATTGCGTTTTTTGTGGGCGACATCCAATCGCAAAAAGGAGGAACACAAGCCCGGTCAACAACGCGGAAGGCCTTGCGAAAACCGGCAACGAATAATGAAGGAGTACTGTCACCGTCAACGCGAGTAAGGAATTTGTGGGTACAAAGCACTAAGATAGGTTTCTTCGATCGCACGCGTTTGCCCTACTGTCAGTAATTCCATCCCTTTTCCCCTTCGATTGGTGGGAGATACTCCTGATCGAGAATGGAGCATATCGGGGCCGTGAGCTGTCAGATTGAAATTTTTTCTACGGAGTTGACGGTCCCAAATCGAAGAATGACGAGAACCGAACATCAAATCATGCCCCATGGAAGCTGACTCTTCAGAATCAGTTCCGTCTGAGTCGGTAAACCGCGTGGGGTTTATTGTAAATCAGATGTCGGGAGGCGGCCTCTCCAAAAGTGACCGCCTCTTTATCGAAGATCTGCGCGAGAAATTGGTCGCGGATATTTCTTACACGAGCCCCGTTACCGGCGCCACGCAATGCTTGACCGACCTAAGTCAGTACAGTGAATTATGGATTGTAGGGGGAGACGGTACGCTAAGCCAGGTGGTTAATCGGCTGGCAGCCCTTGCTCATGAACCGGCGCCCGTAGTGCACGTCTTACCGACCGGCACGGGAAACGACTTCGCTTTCTCCCTTGGAATAACGGGAAGTCTCGATGCTGTGATCAAACGATTGAGATCTGGCGCGACCAAGATGGTCGATGTTGGGCGGGTCGAATGGGTGGACTGCGGGCGAGACGAATGGAACGAGCGGTCTTTTATCAATGCGATGGGTATCGGACTAGACGCCGCAGTTGCTCTGCGGGCAGAACTCCTTAAAGCCCGCTTCGGCAAATCTGCTTACGTGATCGCTTCACTAGTCGCGTTGTTGAAGCGCCGCCGAGTCGACGCTTCCGTCCAATTCAACGAGGAACGACTTTCGTCCCGGTTCCTGCTAGCCGCGATTTGTAATGGTCGCCGTGCGGGCGCGGGTTTCTTTTTAACACCAGACGCCATCATTGACGACCGTCAACTGGATTTATGTCTCCTCGAGGATGTTGGCTTGCTGCGGGCACTCTGGCTCCTTCCGATGGTCAAAGCTGGTCGTCATCGTGGCAAGGAATGGGCACGGCTCCGTCGTCTGACGCGCGGCCATTTCCTCATTGCAGGAGGCGGAACGCCGATGCATATCGATGGTGAGAGCGTTTCGGAAGCCGTCTCCGAAGTGTCGGTGAAATTGAACGACCGCCAAGTGGCGTTTCGGGTCTTCAACTAGAAGGTTTTAGGCGAGTGGTCGCGCTCATTTGCTGATCCTCGGTCAAGGAACCGGTATATATTGCCGATACGATCGGCTGATCCTAGACGCCAAGGTTCGTATCTTTGACCATGACTCGTCAAGAAAGAGACCATTTAATTCAGCGTTTGGCCGATTATTTCGGGACTGACGACGCCGCAGCTGGTGGTTCCAGTCGTTTACCCAATAATTGTACGTGTCAAACATCGCAAGACGTGACGTATTTGAAACCTGATTCGGAGACTTTTGGAGAGTCGCTTCTTCGTCGGCGCGACGGTCAAAGCGTTTCGTCCGCAATGGAGCGGATGGTCAGTGCCGGTGCCTCTCGTTTTGGCGTTCGGGTCGACAAAGGTGAGAATGCAGAATTTAACGCCTGCCACCTGGCGCCGCCGCTTGCCAGGATGATTGACCACACTGCGCTGAAGGCCGAAACATCGGCGGAACAGATTGAAAAACTTTGCCAGGAGGCCAGTCGATTTTGCTTCGCCTCTGTCTGCGTCAATCCCTCGTACGTTGGGCTCGCTGCCAGCCTGCTAGTCAAGACAGGCGTCGCCGTCTGTACCGTGATCGGTTTTCCACTCGGGGCGACAATGTCATCGGTCAAAGCCTACGAAGCAGCCGAGGCAATAAAGGATGGGGCGACGGAAGTCGACATGGTTTTAAACGTGGGCCTTCTGAAGAGTCGACGGTATGATTATGTTGAGAACGATATTGCTGCGGTTGTCCGAGCAGCGAGAAATACACAGGGCCGATCCGGAATCCTGGTCAAGGTTATTCTCGAGACGGCACTTCTGACGGACGAAGAGAAAGTTATAGCGTGTGTTCTTGCATGCAACGCGGGTGCAGACTTTGTGAAGACTTCCACAGGTTTTTCTTCAGCAGGTGCAACAGCGGCAGACGTTTCGTTAATGCGTCGAGTTGTGGGTTCGCAAATGGGTATCAAAGCGTCCGGTGGTGTTCGTTCACGCGCAGATGCCGAGGAGATGATTGCTCACGGCGCCACCCGTATCGGCGCGAGCGCGTCCGTCGGAATCGTAAAAGAATTGGATAGCGGTATTGAAGACAGCCGCAGGGGGGCTTCGGAGTTAGACCCCCGCAACATGAACCGTTCCGGCGGGTATTAACGGTCGTCACGCTGATTTGTATGCCTAACCAACGTTACAAACTGATGTTTAACAGTATGCTGAAGGTATCGTCGATTCTTGTTCTCGTGTTTGTATTGGGAGGTTGTTCGGGTTCGGAGAAAACGGCTGCCGTTGACCGATTTTCGAGTGATGAAGTAGCAGACGCCACGCGCTTCGAAGACTTCGACGATTCGAAATACGCAGACGAACCGCCAAGCGTCGCCCTGGATGTTGTGCACAATGTGCCGGAATCGATAATGAATTCGACGGCTGGGCGTGAGGCTCGAACGGTACGTTCCGTTCAGGGATTCCGTCTTCAGATTCACTCGTCATTGGACAAAAGTGCAGCTGTCGAAAAGGAGGAGTTTGCGAGAGATTGGTGGCGATCAATCCCCGTAGAGGAACGTCCGGTCCCGTCCTTTGGCAACGAACTTCCATCGTACCTGCGGTACGTTGCTCCGTATTATCGCGTTCGCGTCGGCAATTTTGAAATCCGCGCGGATGCGGAAGCTGCCCTTGTGCATATCCGAAAGATGTTTCCGGAAGCGTTTATTGCTATTGATACGGTGACCATTGTACGCTAGAACGAACCGAGGACGGTTCGGAATCCTACAACGGTAGGAACTGAGATAAGGCTGCAAGCAGCGCAAGTGTGACAAAGGTCGCGAGAACAAAGACGACCTGAATGGCTATAGTCAGGGTATCTTCTTGTTGCGAGATCTGACGGTTCGATTCTGAGAGATTCGGAAGTGTCTTAACCATTGGTATCACCTTGTGGTTGATTCTGATTGGCACCTTGCAAAATGGAAGCCCTTTGGAATCGCACGCCCTACTCCGATGTCTGAACAGTCGTTAACCGTCCTCCAGTAACACTAAATGGTGCTTGAGTGGAGAGATTGGTGTTATTGAATGGATTGTGATGTGAAAAGGTGATGTGTTCCAAGTCCAGTTTCCAAGACTGGCGTCGTCCAGAAAACTGAACGAAATTCTTCAATTTGAAAGCATACAGGCCGCAGTTGGAATCGAATAAGTGGACTCAGTTACACGATATTTCGTTGATTTACGTTTGCTGTATGCACGGAACCGATGCAGACGTGGACCCCTCTGAGCTCGAGCTGGTCAAGAAGCTAGTTTTTGATCGCAGCGAGAAGCTGTCGGATGGACAAAAGTCGAACGGCAACAATTCTTCAGACCAGATCCTGGACGAGGTAATGCTGATGTACGTCGGACGTACATCAGCAGAAATGCTCGCTGCGTCCATTGTGTCGCTCAAGCAGTCGCTACCCGACGCTGATCGTATTCAAATATTGCAGGATCTTGCAAACATTGCTTCAGCCGACGGAGTCCTGTATCCCAACGAGGTGCAATTTATCGTTGGTGTCGCGAAGCAATGGGGGATGGAAGACTTCCTGTCTTCGACCAATACTGATACCTAATCCTGGCGGGGGCGAGCGTAGAACGCAGCTCCAATGATGCCGGCCCTGTTGGCTGTCTCGGCGGTGACTAGATCTGCCTGAGTTTTCAGGTACTCAAAGTATTCTTCCTTGCGCTCGTTCTTGCTTACGCCTCCGCCGATGATGATAAGATCAGGGCCCAGGAGAAATTCGATCCGATCCAGATATTCCTGGAAACGTTTGGCCCATTTCTTCCACGACAGGTCTTTCCGTTCGCGTGTTCGATCTGAGGCGTAAAGTTCGCCATTTTTGCCGTCGACGTTGATGTGCCCGAACTCCGTGTTCGGGACTAGCGCACCGTCCATAAATAGAGCGGATCCGATTCCCGTACCGACAGTCAGTAGCAGGACGACACCCGTGCGGCCTTTTCCGGCACCGAACTGGATCTCAGCAATTCCGGCTGCGTCAGCATCGTTTACGGTCTTTACTGGCAGTCCAAGTTTTTGCGACAAAAGGGTTTCGAAATCAGTCCCGATGAAGTCCTTATGTATGTTCGTAGCCGTTTGTACAACTCCATGCCGTACGCGCGCAGGAATAGCGCAGCCGACCGGGCCGGTCCACTCAAAATCTCGAACAAGCTGTTGAATCGTTTTGGCCACAGCCTTTGGAGTGGCTGGATTGGGAGTCGGAATTCGAATCCGATCTGCCAGTGCATCACCGGTTGCAGTATTGACCGGATAGCCTTTAATGCCGGAG
Source organism: uncultured bacterium (assembly GCA_965363925.1). Classification (GTDB taxonomy): domain Bacteria; phylum Bacteroidota; class Rhodothermia; order Rhodothermales; family JABDKH01; genus JAGQWL01. The sequence goes on from CBDTVC010000228.1 coordinate 5,400, forward strand.
CCGCCGACGTCTATTCCGAGA
>CBDTVC010000229.1:0-5417 GCA_965363925.1 uncultured bacterium
ATCAGAGATAGTTTCTGTTGGTGTATAACATCAAGAAGGGGCAATTGCCGAAACCGATGGTCGCCGTGTTCGACTCACAAATATAGTCTTCCAGTATGAGCTTTCGGTTGAACACAATACGCTGTGGGTCTGTATATCAACTTGCACTCACATCTAATGGGTCGTTGGAGAGAAGAAGGTCGTCAGGCATCTATCGACCATGCTCTGGGCGCAGTTAGTAGGTATGTGCGACACCAGTATTTCTGAACCGATTCGCTAGGAATAGAGAGCACGGTAAAGCCACGCCTTTGCTCCCTGCCAGTCCCGTTTGACGGTTCTTTCTGAAATGCCAAGGACATCCGCTGTCTCTTCAACGGAGAGTCCCGCAAAAAAACGACACTCGACTACTCGGGCCATCCGTTCATCGAGGGCTTCCAGTTTTTCCAACGCTTGGTCCAACGAGATCAGTTCTTCAGACGCAGATTCGACAGAAACACTTTTGCCCTGCAGGTTCATCATCTCGATCGATTCCGGCACTTGGCCCTCACCGCGCTTGAGACTAAGTCGTTTTCTTGCCCGGTCAACCAGCACCTGTCGCATCGCACGTGCAGCCGCACCAAAGAAATGCGCGCGGCATTCGAAGCCTAGCGACTTATGGTCCACGAGTTTTAGAAAGGCTTCGTGAACGAGGCCAGTCGTATTCAGTGTTGCGTTCGATTCATGACGAAGCTGAGCGCTTGCCATCCGCCGCAATTCATCGTAAACGATTGGAATCAAAGCCTGCATTGCAGCCTCATCACCGCTCCCGAACCGGGACAACAGGGTGGTAACTGAATTGGCAGTTGATTGCACGTTCTTCCTCCTGGCGCGAATGAGCTAGAATAACGCGAGCCAAGTGGTAGTCGGATGATCGACCGCGGCAGGTGCTCGCACAACTCCGTGTCGGATAAGGTACTAACGAAATTGGATTCGTGATAGACTTGCGTACTGACGATTCCGTAGGGCCGACCTAAGCGAATTAAAGCTAATGAAAGTTACTTCCATCGCCCGCAAATAACACTTTTCACGCTCGTGGGACAGGTGGCGAATGCCTAATCGTGATTGCCCGTTTTGATGAAACAGTGTTAGTATAGATTAAGCACGGCCCTCAAGGCTGGCTCGTACGCATCGGCATAACGCATCATCCCTAGATCCGACGGATGTGATCCATCCGTTGAACCTTCGGAGTCGTCACCCATGAGGTGGTCTCCATTGAGGTAATAAAGATCTTTGACTCCGTCGTCGAGTAATTGCTTGAGCGCCCTCCGGAGTGCCTGTCGATTGCTGCGATGGGTGTCGCCTCTTTTGGGAAAGAACGGCGTATTGCTATTGGCGCGGTCCTCGACGAGGAGCACCGGCGTATCCGGATGCGCTTGTTTCAGCCGCTTTACGAGTGGGACTGCTCGCTCATCAATCATATCCGCATTCATGTTTGGGACGCAATCAATAACAAATACGGATGGATCCAACTCGCTTAACAGATCGGCTACTTCCGGTTCCATTCGTCCGTTTCCGGAAAACCCGAGATTGATCACCGGCACTTCAAGTCGCCGCCCAAGTATTGCCGGGATTGCCATGCCGGGCCGCGATGCACACGCGCCGTGCATTATCGACGTACCGTAAAACAGAATAGGTTTCTCCGTTCGCGGAGACACTTCTTCAAACGATGCTGAAGCATCCACACCAATTTCCAACGACTCCACTCCGTTGTACAGCGGCAAGTAAATTGTGTACTTCCGTTTCCCTGGCGCAAGACCGTCCGCGATTGCTGTCTCGATTGTCTGCGTTGTTGGTTTCGTTACCTGCACCCACCGGTCAACTCCTTGCGAATCTTCGCCGTAAAGGTCCAGTCCGCTGACGCCCGTAGCGGGCATGTGTGGCATGGCTAGGTTTGCTTTGAGGAGTGAGTAGCGGACGTGAATGGTTTCAGCATCTGTTACGAACTTAACGTTCATTCCAGCCGAGTGGCGCGAGAGGTCCCAGACCGGTTCTCGTACGAGTCCCTGGGCACGGGAGGGTAGGCGATCGAAATATCGGGTCGTTTCAGGCCATCCCCGTCCTTCGACTCCCCAGCCGGTTACATTGCGCCAGACAACGTCGGATGATGCTCGGCGTGAAACGGCGGGAGCATGTCCAGGGTAGGGCCATGGCATGTGGGTGACAGGCGGAGCCAGGTTTGATTCAGTGGCCCGAGCCAACATTGGCGAAGCAACAACGGCAGTTACACTTGTGGCAGCACCGGCAATGAATCGCCGTCGCGAAATCGACCCACGCATTTCCACCTGTTGAGGTAGAGGTTCTGCCGGGCGTGTCCCGACTTCGGAAACAATCTTACAGTCGGAGTTCTCACGAGTGGAAGTATCGGTGGCGGACTTACAGGGAGGAGGAGTATTCATGAAGCGTCGCGAAGTGATGTTGGTGTGTAATCTCTTGATCGGTCAATCGACGGTTGTCAAGGGTAGATGCTTACTACATCAATGCATTTAGTTTGGGTCTTTTCTTTCTGCTAAGTTGACAACGGGGCGGAGGATCCGGGAGGCCCCCACGAAATTGTTGCAGTTTCAGTTGTTTTTGGCTGCGCCCAGAAACTAATCCAGCGATTATCTGGGTGAAGAGTAATGTCATGATATGGACAAGTCGATTCCAAAGCCATGCATCCGTATTGGCCAAATCTAAAAATCGACCGACGGTAGTGGTGGCGAATTTGAAGCGTAAACGCGATTATTTGCAAAATCCAAAATAGTTTGGGAAACTCTGTTCTACCCCAACGGATTGTGGCGATGATTGTGCGGCGGGGGCAATGCCATTTTTGCGGCGATATTTACGGAGGTTGCAGTGTCTGGATCAACTTCGAGCGGCTCTCACGAGGGGCCCTCTTCTGGACGAACCCAAAGCGGCTCGGCTCGATCAACATCATCTCGATCTACTGCCGAGAGCAGTCGGGCAAAGGCAGTCCGCCACTACTTCAAGCGAAGAACGAAGCCCGCGAGCTTGTGGCCCTGGGGTCTGCTTCCGTTGCTTGCTTTGCTATTGCTCTTCCTTTGGGGCGCGTTCAAAATTGCTCCTGATATCGAAGAGCGTACACGTGCAAGTGTTGCCTCGCTTCTTAATGACGCCGGTTATGAGGGGTTGAATGTTTCGGCGGATGGCCAGATTATTCGCGTTAGCGGCAGTGCTGATCCGACTGAAGTAACTCGAATTCGGAGCGTCGCGCGTGGTGCGACTTGCGATACGTTTGTTGCCAAAGGTCTGGTCTGCCCAACAAGCGTCCTTGTTGATGTGGGCGAAGCGGAAGCGTCACGGTTGCACAATTTTGCTTTCGTTCGATCGGCGGATCAGGTTGTGCTCAGAGGAGACGTGCCAAACGATGCCGTTAGGGCAAGCCTTGTAGCATCCGCTCGGACAGCATTTGGATCGGTCGTTGACTCCATCGTGGTTAGCAACGAGGTCGCGACAAGCGGATTCGATTGGGCATCTGAAAAGGCGTTTCGTTTTTTATCTGCTGTCGCCATTGGGCGCGTTGAGTGGCAGAACGGTGTCCTAAGTGCCAGCGGCAGAACAGAAAGTGATCTTGTTGAGACCATTCGAAGTACGTTTGTCGATGGTGGTTTTCAGGATCGAATTGGCAACGTGGACTTGATTGCCTCTGAAGACATCGCCGCTTGTAACGATCAGCTGAGTGCTGTCCTGTCGCAATCGACAATCAACTTTGATACGGGCAGTGCCACGATTTCGGCCGGCAGTCAAGCACTGCTACGTCGCCTCGTCGACGTCGCAAAAACTTGTCCGGGCAACCTGAATGTTGAAGGACACACAGACGATGTTGGTGGTGGTGTTTCGAATCGGCGATTGAGTCAGCGAAGAGCCCAAGCCGTCGTTGATGCGCTCAGCGGGTATGGAATTCCCCGATCGCGGCTTACCGCCGTCGGGTTTGGAGAAGCTCGTCCGGTGAGTTCAAACGCCTCAGGAGCGGGCCGCGCACGGAACCGCCGCATCGAAGTTAAGGTTGCGGATTTCAACTAAGAGTTCAGTCTCGCCACAAGCAGTATTTCGAAAAAATTAGTCACAAGTCGCGCTGGAGATAGATATGAGTTATTTGCTTGCAAAATTTGCGCTTTTGTTCTTGCTGACGACGGTGCTCGGTTTTGTTCTGGGCTATTGGTGGGTACGCCGCCGATTCGTCGACGTTACGGAATCATTTGAAACCCTGAATGCTCGCTCGGGAACCGATGCCACTGCGTGGGATCGGTTGTGGGCTAGTCTGCGATCCTTTGAATTCAGGATGGACGGGCTCGAGGGCAAAGTGGACGCAATTCCGCCTCCGAAGGACGTAGTACTGGATCCGGTTTACTCGCAGATCAACGGAGTTAGGGCACTGATATCTGGGCTACCGCAGCCGGAAGCGGTCGACCTTTCCGGACTTCACGAACGCGTCGCGAACGTTGAGACGCTCATCCGGACACTACCTCGGCCAGAAAAACCTGACTTGTCGTCCGTGTTTGATCGGATGAGCAAAATCGAAACGCTTATCACTTCCATTCCTGTGCCGAAGACGGTCTCGTTGGAGCCCGTAGACAATCGGCTTCAGACGTTGGAGGCACTTGTTAAGGGCCTGCCGCGTCCCGAAACACCGGCGCCCGTCGACTTGAGTCCACTCTACGACAAGGTCAACAGTCTGCAGTCTTCAATTGCTTCGCTTCCGATTCCGGAAAAACCTGAACCGGTTGACCTTGGCCCGGTCCATGACCGTATTCATGCTTTGGAATCGTTGATCAAGGGGCTTCCGAAACCGCTACCAATTGACCTTGGGCCTCTAACTCATCGTATTCATGCATTGGAAGCCGTGGTTCGAGACCAACCAGTATTTGAGAAGGCGGAGCCGATTGATCTTTCGCCACTTCATGACCGCGTCAATGGCCTTCATGATGCTATCAATAGTTTGCCGCAACCGGAGAAAGCTGTACCTGTTGATTTGAACCCAGTAAACTTTCGGTTGAATGCGTTGGAGGGATTGATTAAGGGTATTCCTACGCCGCCGAAACACGAGCCGGTAAATTTGGATCCGATGAGCCACCAATTGCTGGCACTGGAAACTGCGATTAAGAATCTACCGAAGCCTGAGAAGCCGGAACGTGTAGACCTGACGCCTGTGAACCAGCGGATGAGCGCGATTGAGACGGCGATCAGAAATCTACCGAAGCCTGAGAAGCCGGAACGTGTAGACCTGACGTCTGTGAATCAGCGAATGAGTGCGCTTGATACTGCGATCAAGAATCTGCCGAAGCCTGAGAAGCCGGAACGTGTAGACCTGACGTCGGTGGATCAGCGGATGAGTGCGCTTGAGACTGCGATCAAGAATCTGCCGAAGCCTGAGAAGCCGGAACGTGTAGACCTGACGT
>CBDTVC010000230.1:0-5405 GCA_965363925.1 uncultured bacterium
CAGACTTTTGGGGGACTGAGCCAAGGTTCGATGGGACGACTCTAACGAGTAGCGATTTTCCATCCGGAAGCCATGTGAGTGGTCGTCCGAGTGTGTTACTGATTGCAGTATTGGAAAGTCTCCGTGCCGCGCCTGACTGAGCGTCAGCGACATATGCGAAGATCTTGTCTTCGATGTCTACGGTAAAAGCGATGTGCGTGGAGAGCGGAGACCATGAGACGTTTCGGATACCGCTATTTGGAACACCCTGTACTTCGCGGGACGAACCATCAAGGCTAGTCAACATCAGTCCGGTATAGGCCCTTGCTCGACTTGGCCCGTGATTGTTTGGATTGATTCGTACGCCAGCCAGTCGTAGTTCCGGGGCGGCAACCTCGGCAATTGACGGGAGCCCCGGCCGCGCCATGATCAAAAGGGTTTGCTCGTCTGGGCTAATCGAAACAGAAGGCGTTGCCGGTGCATCAACCAGCTTTGCCAAGTCGGCAGGCGGTGTCTGATACGAGTCCTGAGCGATTGCCGACAGAGTTGTACTGATTACCAGCAGGCTGACCATCAGCAGTCGACGCATGTCGTTCGTGAACCTGGAAATCGACGCTGCCTTTACGCCAATTGCCGAGCTTGGCTCCGGCTCGCTGATGTGAGAAACGTTTTTGTAAGAACACTGCATGCTGGTTCTCCGGCTGGATTATGATCACGCGGGGCTTTCTTGTGGGCTATCTATATATAGCAATGATGGCAACCAATAACCAGATTTCGTGCCGACCTGGTTTTGGGATTACGAACAACTCGAGCACAGTCCTGTCGCGGCGCTTCGTCGATTGCGTGAAGTTGTTACCGCCGGTTCGATTTTTCGTTCATGGTTTAGTATTGCCGGGCATGTCAGATTTGTGCGACGGTGGCAATCGGCTGACGAGGCTCCTATTATGACGTTGTTGTGTGTATCGGGGACGATGCCCGGCGAAGCGATTTGGTGATACGATTTGACGGCACGATTTGACGAGCGTGATTTGAGATCAACTAGCGGAGAACAACGATGAGCATCAAGGCACTCTGTCCGTTCGACATTACCGAATGGAATGAAAATCCGTACGGCGACCACACTGATGGGCCGCAACTTGCCCGGACACTTGTGAAGAAGCTGTTTCGTGGAGATCTAGATGGCGAAAGTGAAGCAGAGGTTTTGATGTGTCAGGCTGACAAAGAGAACCTTTCTGCCGGCGCCGGTTACGTTGCATCAGAACGCGTAGAAGGCTCATTGCACGGGCGACGCGGTTCGTTCGTTATGCAACACGGTGCGCTTGCGGGGCCCGGGCAGGAGCCGGCCACGTTTGGTAGCATTGTGCCCGGATCGGGTACTGGGGAGTTGATTGGGATATCCGGTTCAGCCGAGATTGGGAGGACAGCGGAAGGCGCTCACACCCTAACACTCGACTACGACTTGCCGTAGGAGACGAACGTCACGCGCGATCTGATAACGAACAAACAAGACTCTTGTATCGTCCAAGGGTTGTCGTTCGGACCTCCGCAGATCGAAATGCTTCAAATTGCTATTCCGCTGAAGAATCGCGCCGACGTGGAAATCGCGTACGAGCTGTCTGGCCATGCCGGTCAGATTCGCGCTGTTGATTACGCTCCGGAACTGCGATACTTCGTCCGATCAGATGAAAAACCTGCTGTTGTTCACATCCTGCAACAGAAGGCGGTACCGACAGAATTAACGGTTGAGAACAAGCTCTCTGCCAACTATATCTTGGCGCGCCTGGCGGCGAAGCCGGCCTGGCGGACTAACGGCGAACGCGTGATTGTGCCGTACGGGTCCCGGATCATCGAACTCCTGCTTGCTACGGTCAGTGCATTTGAAGTGGGTGAAGTGGTTTGTAACGCAACGCCGCACTGCGAAATTGTTCGGGCGGATGTTCGGTGGATACTTCGGTTTCCGACGGACGTCGTTCGTATCGCTGTCGACTCGATTCAGGATTTTATCAACCGGGCAGATACTCCGACAGCGGTTCAGACTGCTGAGGATTTGCTCACGGATATTGAGCTTAAGCTTGGGGGGGAGTGATGTCGCTCGCTTTGCTCGCAAGGACGGTGCTCGCCGTGCTTGGCTGGTTGCTCGCCGGTCTGTCGTGGTCGTTGTGCTCAGATCGTCGCGCTCTCTTTGCCCGCCGGCCGGTGGTGCTCGCTGTGCTTGGCTGGTCGCGCTCGTTTTGCCCGCCGGTCGGCGTGCTCAGATGGTCGCCCCGTTTTGCCGTCTAGGACTGTGTTCGCTGTGATTGGCTAATTGTGGTCGCGTTGCCTCCTGAGCACAATCACGCATCGTCAACTCAGGCTCTCCTCAGCGAAAGGCCGATCAAAAGTCTTTTAGTTGGAATTTCCGTCTCGCTATCATCCAGGGGATACCGATCCATAGACTTACTGACAGCGCTGCCCAGGCAAATCCTTTACCCGATACCAGGAAGTCGTGTAACATGGCGCCGGTGTAGCCCATCAATGCAGCGATGTCAAAGTGCAGTATTTGAACTGTTCGGGCGAGGTCGATCGGATTTGCAAGGACGGAGGCAACCACTGCGCTTTCGATCGGATAATCCGCATACATTCGAATTAGTACGAGAACCAATCCGTCGTAGAAGACGGCCATCAGCAACCAGGCCAGAATTGCCATCGCAAATCCTTTTGTACGGTCTTCGACTGCGATAGAGATCGCCATCGCAATTCCGACAAAGACGAGGGTCAATACCACGCCTGAGACAACTGTTGTGGCGAGCGCTGCCATTGGCACGCCAGCGCCTCCGCGGAAGCTAAACGGAAGAAGCACACCTATGACAAAAGCCGCACAGAGTGATACCGTGACACCGGTATAAACAGCGGCAAAAAGGCTTTTGCGACTGATTGGTTGCGAAAGCAGCAGCACATGAAAAGGTTGCTGGTTATAGCTGTGTATCGTTCCGAAAGAAATCGAGACCAGCGGTACAATTGTAAGCGCCACGTTTGAGAAACTGATCAGCGCTGATACGCCGCCCGTAAAACGCAAAAAGGCCTCCGTTACAAGGAGGAAGAACAAGGTGTACCCTGCCAACATCCGACTGCGCAGAATGTCGCGGACTACGTAGTTAACTATCGTGCCGAAAGTGCCCATCCGAGATCCCCCGTGCTATATTCTATGGCTGATTCCTGATTCGATACCTGCCGTTTCATGCGGACGTTGATCGCTTCTTCAAGAGTCGCGGAGTCAGTCGTCACCTTCAAGGTTTCCGCGAGACCGGAAAAGACCACGTTGCCGTCATTCAGGAAGACCAGTGAGTCGCACATCGTTTCCACTTCGCTAACGATATGGGAGGACAGCACAACGGTCACGCCGCTTTCCGAAAGCCGGCGGATTTTCTTTTTCAGTATCGAAGCGGCAATTGGGTCGAGGCTGGCGGTCGGTTCGTCCAGAATTAGTAATTCCGGACGAAACATGACACTCAGGCACGCGCTAACCTTTTGGCGCGTGCCTCCCGACAGGTGTTGAATCCGCTTGGGCATCTCACTTTCGAGTTCGAACCCGTCAACAAGGTCGAGGTCAAGATCTGATGGGTTTCCTCGCAGTGCCTGCAACAATGAAAACACTTCGTGTACCGCCAGGTGATCCGGGAAATGAGCACGCTGCGGCATGTAGCCGATCTGATTGCGTATGTCGTGGTTGTTGTCAATCGAAGAGTCACGAAGTCGGACTGTTCCTGAATCGGGCCGAACGAGGCCTAACACGATTTTGAGAATCGTTGATTTTCCGGAACCATTGTGGCCCATCAGTGCTGCCACCGATCCGCTTTGGACTTCAAACGATGTCTGCTTCAGAACCTGCCGGTCTCCGTAGCTCTTACTGATTTCGTTGATGCTCAGCATTTCTTTACGTGGGGGCACGTGTTACTGATTAATAGAGGCCTGCGAACTTGATGCGACGGCAACAGATCGACCGCTTTCTTGCAGTGCGCTTAGTCGTGTAAATTCGGGAATTGGCCAGCGTTTGATCTTTGGCGATTCGTCCGTGAACATCGTCGGCGTAAGCACGGGCAATATGTTTTCAGCAGCGTCCAGGACGTCGACGAACAAGCTGTTCAGCAGCGCAAGGGCCGGTTCGTATTGTTCGACAACAATCGAGAAAAATCGGACGGGTCGATGCGGAAGATCGCCAAAGCCGTCGCGGTTCAAGTCATAGCCCTCATAGCGATCCCAGTAATTATTGACGAAGCTACTTACTGCCCGTCTGGAATTCGTGGTGACGTCAAAGGTGTTGTGAAGGAAGTTGTTACGTGTAACGAGGTTGTCCTCGGCGTTTGCCATGATCTTCATCGCCCAACCGTTATTTGCAAACGTATTGGACTCGACCAACATTCGATTGGAGCCTTCGATTAATATTGCTATCGAGTTTTGTTCAAAACGATTTCCCGTTAGACTAGAATCGTCAATCTCTTTCATAAGCAGGCCGAAAGTCGCTTGGCCCCAATTGCGGATAAACAAATTGTTCGCAATCTCAACATTCTCCGAATACATGATTGCCACCCCGGATTTGTTGGAACGAAACTCGTTGTTCGCGTAACGACAGCGATCCGAAAACATGAAGTGTAATCCGTATCTAAGATTATTCATGCTGGAATTGCCGGTGACTTCCGAGTCTTCAACAAACTCAAAGTAGATTCCGTCCCGATGTCCACGGATGTCATTGTTCTTCACAACGACATTGCGTGAATACCAAAGGTGAATTCCGTTTCCCGATTGCGTCTCTCTCGTACCTGCGCCTTCAATGTCATTTCCTTCGACACGACAGCCGGATGATTTCGCCATGTAGACAGCAAAAAAATTATCGCGGAATGTATTGTTACGGATGGTACAGTTGTTTCCTTCCTCAATGCGAATTGCTGATCGATCTTCCATATATGAGCGCTCAACACCACTAAACTCCAGCCCCTCAATCGTGACGTTGTCGGCAAGTATTACAAGTAGTTCGTGGCCGTCGCCCCCGACTATTGCAGCGCCACTCCGGCCAATGAGCGAAATCGATTTGTTTATGGTTAATACGGGTTCACGGTACTGGCCCGGGTTGACATAGATCGTGTCGCCGTCAGACGCCAGTTGAAGTGCTCGCGTAATCGTCGAGAGCTCCGTCGACGGGTCCACTGTGTATTGGGTTGTTCGTATTGTTTGTGGATTGGCTGCAGCGTCTGTATGGAGTATCGCTGCAACCGGAATGCCGATGGTTGTGGTACTGAACGAATCTGCGGTTACGGCCTTGCCAGAAACTGTCAGCGCCGGTAAAGCGATCCCCTGGAGCAGCACAGCTGCCAACAGAAGTCGAGCTGGCAAAGTAAGTACATGGGTATACTTCATTAATTCTGTTCGCGCGTTGGTTTAGAACCGGAAAC
>CBDTVC010000231.1:0-5377 GCA_965363925.1 uncultured bacterium
AGTTCCATGTATTGTCGATGCCTCAAATAGGTCGAGGCAAGGGCGACGGTGAATCGTGGGATGGGCGTAGCAGCGGTGACTCCAGCGTATCTACCCGACGTATTCACCCCAGACCATTACACCACCAACGTGCGAGGTGATTGCTACCAGCGCGGTCGTCAGGATGACTAGGCAGAGGCATAGAATCCTTACCAATCGGGCCTGTCTGTGAAACACTGGCTTACGCGAGAGGAAAAGAGACGCAAATGCGGACAAGAACGAAGCTCCTGCAGCGATCATAACAAATCGACCTAGTTGTCGATGGCGGTCGACGAACAGCTCGACCACAGGGACTCCCTCCGACTGCGCGTACAGTGCATCCCCGGTAAGAAAGGCAACGATGCTCCCGACCGCAGCAAATCCGAGGACTAGGAGTGCCGCTTTACCCCAGACATCTTTTGGCTTAATCACCCACAGAACGACTACCACGAGTGCCAAAGGGAGTAGAGCCACCGGAAAATGCACCGCGAGGGGATGAAACACCGGAATTGAATAGTCGAGGAGTTCCTTCATTGCTTTCGCTAGCAGATTCCGAGTCCCTGTGACAAAGCCAACAAAATCTGACAGAGCCAAAAACTAAAAGAGCGGTGGGTCGCCAATTCGAGGCTTACGCGTAAGTTCGTATTGGTCTGAGCAAGAAGTGGCTTGCAAACAAAGATAAGCACAGATCGTTCTTTATCAGCTTCGTGGACATCGGTGTGATTTACTGAAACGATATCATGCGGAGAACGTACCGCTCAGACTAATTTATTTCTTGGCAGCGCCCAGCCGTATCTCTCCACGCATCGTTGGTGCTTTTTTCGCCACTTTCCCTTCGATCTACTAGATGAAGTTCTTCTCAACGCTTGTTGCAAGTACGCTCGGCGTCCTAATCGCTTCCGGGATATTGCTGTTCCTGTTCATACTCTTTGTCGTCGCGATCGCGGCTTCGGGTGGTGAAAAGCCAACCATCAACAGGCAGTCGGTGCTGACGATCGATCTCGAGGGCACAATTCCTGAACGTGGAGCTGCAGACCCTATCGTAAGTGCGATTACCAATACGCCGTCGTTTGGGTTATTGGATGTAGTTGATGGAATCCGATACGCGCAATCGGATGATCGAATAAAGGCACTGTGGATTCGTTCAAAAGGATCCTCATTCAATTGGGCTTCGCTGGAGGAAATTCGCTCAGCCCTTCTGGACTTCAAAGAATCGGGCAAACCGATTATTGCGTCTGCGACCGGATCCGGAATCAGCGAAGAAGAATACTTTCTAATGAGTGTCGCTGATTCCGTGTTTGCCCTCCCAGCTGCTCCGTTCGAGTTTAACGGATTTTACATTGCCGCGGAGTTCTACAAGCGCACGATGGATCTGCTGGAAATCGACCCGCAGATCATTCGGTCTGGCAAATACAAGGGAGCTGTCGAACCGTATTTCAGAACCGACCTCTCGGCCGAAAACCAGGAGCAGCTTTCTCGAATTTTAGAAATGCGACACAATCGCTTTGCGACCGCCGTCGCAGAATCTCGTGATATCGAACTACAAACCGTGCAAGATCTACTTGCCGGGACGACCGTCACAAGTGCAGAAGACGCAGTTCAAAACGGCTTGGTTGATCGGCTCGCCTACGCCGATCAGATTGAAGATGCGGTGCGCTTGTTGACCGAGACGGCCGATGGCGACGATCTTTCGATCGCACCAATGCGGTCTTACGCGTCGGTTACTCCTACTGAAGTTGGCCTCGCGATTAATCGGAAGAATGAAATTGCTGTCCTCTACGCCGAAGGCGTTATACAGCAAGGACAATCCGTTGAAGGATCCGCAGTGGGTTCAGTGTCTTTTCGAAAGGCAGTTGAGGCAGTCCGTGACCGAGATGCCGTTAAAGCCGTTGTACTTCGGATCAATTCGCCGGGCGGTTCGGCAACCGCCTCGGATGAAATGCTGCAAGAGCTGCGATTGCTCGCAGCGGAGAAGCCCGTTGTCGTATCGATGGGCCCTGTTGCAGCTTCGGGTGGCTACTGGATCGCAATGGCTGCAGACACCATCGTGGCTGACCCGATGACAATAACCGGATCGATCGGCGTCTATGCGATGTTCCTGGATGTCGGCGACCTTTTCTCGGAGAAACTTGGTGTCGACGTGGACGTCGTCAAAACAGGTAAGAATGCAGACATGCTCTCCGGGTTTCGCGAGCTAACGGCCACAGAGCGACAAGCCCTGGAATCAGGTGTGGATCAAACGTATGATCGTTTCCTGGAGCTGGTTGCCAGCAACCGTTCAATGACAACCGCACAAGTAAATGAGCTCGCTCAAGGACGCGTGTGGACGGGATCAGACGCACTAGATCGAGGCTTGGTGGACGCATTAGGGGGCCTTACCCAATCCATCCACATCGCCGCCCAGATGGTCGATGTCGAATCAGGCGATTATGTAGTTACCACCTATCCCAAACCGACTTCTTTTTGGGAGCAACTAAACAGTAGGATGGATAACACGATTCAGGTACTTGCACGACGCATCGTTCCCGAAACCACATTCTCACCGCTTGAGCAACAGGCCCTGCGTAGAGTCCGACAAATCGAAGAACTGCTGCGCGATGCCGCTACCGTCCAGGCGCGGATGCCGTGGACCATTACGGTTAATTGAGCCTCGAACCACAGAGAATCGGTTCAGGTCTTTGAGGTGCCTTTAAGAGGCGGTGTCGTTGACTGTCGTCCTAGACCAGAACGTCCCCATTCATCTCCGGTGGTGCCTGTAAGCCGAGCAGCGTAAGGATCGTCGGAGCAACGTCACCTAGTTTCCCAGGTTTTATCGGTCCTGTGAACCCATCCGCAATAATTAGGTGCGGCACCAGTGCGGTCGTGTGAGCCGTATTGGGTGACCCGTCTTCGTTACGCATCTTGTCGGCGTTTCCGTGATCAGCAATGATCTCAACGGAGTACCCTGCCTTTAACGCCGCGTCAACGATTACTTGAGCGGCCGAATCCGCTGCCTCAACTGCCTTAACGGCTGCCTCAAATACGCCGGTGTGGGCAACCATGTCCGGATTGGCAAAGTTTAGCACTACCAACGCATAGTCGTTGTCGTTAATCGCCGCTGCAACACGAGCCGCCAAACCGGCTGCACTCATTTCTGGCTGGAGATCGTACGTTGCTACTTTTGGTGACGGTTCGAGAATACGATCTTCACCGTCAAACGCATCTTCACGTCCGCCGCTGAAGAAATAGGTTACGTGGGGATATTTTTCGGTCTCAGCAGCCCTCAACTGCTTCTTCCCTGCATCCGCAATGACTTCCCCAAGCGTGTTGACCAGATTCACCTTTGGGAACGCGATCGGAAAATCAAACTCCTGGTCGTACGGTGTCATCGTCACGTAGTGCAGATCAGCCAGCAACGGACGTTCAAAACCGTCAAACGAGCCAAGCTTCAGTGCTCGGGTCATTTGCCTCGCGCGATCTGCCCTGAAATTGAAAAAGATGACCGCGTCGTGATCTCCGATCCGTGTTTTTTCGGGATGTTGCCCAATGATGCCGGGCTCAACAAATTCGTCCGTAACGCCGTCCGAATAACTTGCCTTCAGTGCGGCTGACGCCGTTGCATAAGGTTGCCCAACGCCATTGACGAGCGCATCGTATGCTTTCCGCGTCCGCTCCCATCGGTTGTCGCGATCCATTGCGAAGTAGCGACCAACAACTGTGGCGATTTGTCCAACCCCGAGCCGCTCTGCCTCTTCCTCAAAACGTCGCACGTATCCGGTTCCACCATGCGGATCAGTGTCCCTCCCGTCAGTGAAAGCGTGCAACAGGACATCACTACCTGACAGACCCGACTGCTTTGCGAGTTGTAACAGTGCAACGATGTGACCGATGTCCGAATGGACACCACCATCTGAGAACAGGCCGATCAGGTGAAGCTTGCTTTTGTTTGTCTCCACGTGCCGGACGGCATCCAACAACACGTCGTTCGAAAAAAAATCGCCTTCCGAAATTGATTTATCAATGCGCGTGATATCTTGATAAACGACCCGACCTGCACCAAGATTCGTATGCCCGACCTCCGAATTTCCCATTTGGCCATCCGGCAATCCAACCGCAAGTCCCGACGCCTCCAGCGTCGAATGCGGATACGTGGCAAACAGCTTGTCGAGGAACGGCTTTCTGGCCGCGTGAATCGCACTGACTGATGGATCAACTGCAATTCCGTAGCCGTCCAGAATAAGTAATATGTGTCGGCTGCTGATTCCTTTTGTCATGCCTGGGCTTTGCATCGCGATTGATTCTTAAAATGGAATTATGATCTCAGAGGGTTTCGCGTTTTGTTAAACACGATAGTCCTTCACACGCTTGGTCGTATGACCCGTTGCAGTCACGAAGACGTTCATGGAGCCACACTTGGGACAGGCCAATTGAACAGTCCCAGCGCGGTCGCTAACCTCATCGGGCACGTCGAAGTAATGCTTCCTGGTTTTGCAGTAATACTTTCCACGCTTCTTGTCTAACCCATTCAAGGTTTGGGGCAGTGCCTGTAGCTTTTTAAAATACCGACAAACCGGTGACACGTTGCAACTGGCACACTTCGGAGATCGGGCGGTGCACGTGTACCTACCATGCAGGATGAGCAGATGATGCCCTTCCGACCAATCCGCTTGCGGCAATGCTGCTTTGAGCTGACGCTCGACCTTTGTCGGAGTGTTTGCGTTTTCCGCCAGACCAATCCGATTCGAAACACGAAAGACGTGTGTATCCACTGGAAGCGCATCCACGTCAAAGGCGACCGACGCGACAACCTGAGCAGTCTTGCGCCCAACACCAGGTAGTTTGACAAGGTCGTCAATTGAAGACGGCACATCACCTCCAAAGTCGTGAACGATCATGTTCGCCATTCCAACAAGATGCTTGGATTTGTTGTTCGGATACGAAATTGACCGGATAAATGGAAACAACTCTTCGGGGGTGGTATCCGCCATCGCCTGTACATCCGGAAACCTCGCAAATAGATCGGGTGTAACCTTGTTCACTCGCTCGTCCGTACATTGAGCCGAGAGTGCCACTGCAACGATTAGTTCGAATGGATCAGTGTACGCCAGTTCTGTTTCAGGCTGCGGGATCGCAACTCGTAAGGCAGCGATTGCCTTCTGGGCTCGTTCCTTTCGCGTCACTGGAAACCCACTTCTTGAATTGTTCAGGATTGAAGAAGCACCAATTTAGGAAAGCCCAGCTTAGGAAGGCCCAGCTAAGAAAGACCAGCTAAGAAAACCCGGCCAGTTAGTTAAGACGGGGCAACGGGCTAACAATCCGGCAGGTCCTCATCGAACATCAGTGCCTCGAATCACGCCGCGACGGACAACGTAAGAACAAC
>CBDTVC010000232.1:0-5373 GCA_965363925.1 uncultured bacterium
CGACGGACAGAAATCACGTGGAGCAGTTAGCGGCAGGGACCGATCCGCCTGCCGATCTGACTCAGTTTACAACTGGCGGGCCCGCGCACTACCCTCAAGTGTTGTCCTCTCCTATTATCCGAGGAGAAGACAACGATGCGTACGCTGTTGAAGTGTTAACGCTACCGCTCGACAACCCCTGGCAAAGTCGGATGCGCCCAACAGGCATTGACTTCCTTGACGGAGGAGACGCCGCGGTTGTAAGCACCATTGACGGAGAAGTATGGCGGGTGGATGGACTCACGCAGCGTAGCGGTTCCATGAAGTGGCGGCGCATTGCAACTGGTTTGTTTCAGCCCCTTGGCATCAAATATCACAACGGCGACATCTATGTAGGATGCCGGGACCAGATTGCGATTCTCAGAGATTTGAATGGCGATGGTGAAACTGATTTCTACGAAAGTTTTAACAGCGACCATCAGGTAACCGAACACTTCCACGAGTTTGCAATGGGATTGCAAACCGATGACGAAGGTAGTTTCTACTACGCAAAGAGCGCACGCCACGCACGCACGCCACTGGTCCCCCACCACGGCACCCTGATCAGAGTGAGCCCCGACGGCAAGACTTCAACAATTGTTGCCAACGGATTTCGGGCAGCCAACGGCGTCTTGCGAAACCCGGACGGATCGTTCATCGTCACCGACCAGGAGGGACACTGGAATCCGATGAACCGAATCAACTGGGTGGAAGAAGGCGGTTTCTATGGAAACATGTACGGCTACGGCGCACCGGCTGATTCCTCGGACGCCGCCATGATCCCACCTCTAGTCTGGATCGACCAGAAATATGATCGGTCACCGGCGGAGTTGTTATGGGCAGAGAGTGATCGCTGGGGACCACTCAAAGAAAAGCTGTTGAGCCTCTCTTACGGTTACGGCAAAATCTTCGTCGTAATGCCGCAAATGACCGAAGGCATACGGCAAGCCGGTATTGTGGAGCTACCTATACCGCAATTTCCTACGGGCATCATGCGCGGTAGATTTAATCCGAAAGATGGCCAACTCTACGCGCTCGGGATGTCTGCATGGGCCACAAACCAGATGATCCAGGTGGGTGGTTTGTACCGGGTGAGGTACACGGGCAAAGAACTACACTTGCCAGTCGAGTTGAAAGCACTGACGTCGGGGATACAGATTACTTTTTCAACGCCGCTGGATATGGCCGTCGCGACAAATCCGGATCGCTTCAACGTCTCAACCTGGGAGCTGAAAAGAACCCGAAACTATGGCTCTGATCGATACGATCTACGCGAACTCACCGTTGAAAGTCTTACAATATCCGATGACAGGAAAACCATTCTGATTCATCTGCCCGATATCCGACCAACATGGGTCATGGAGATCCGCTACTCACTGAAGAGTGCTGATGGAAGCGAGTTCGAGGGTGTTGTTCAGAATACCATCTACGATCTGGAAGATGGTCCGTGAATGTAAACGAAAATATCAAGAGTGTATTCAAAGCCAGGACCGATTTTGATCCTGACCTGTTAGCCGCCGATGTCGAGGGAAGAGTAGGTCCAGGTGCGTAGAGACCAATCAAGACGACCTACCACATAGAGGAAATGGACTGTCCAGCAGAGGAACAGTTGGTTCGCATTAAGCTTGCGGACCTCGAAGATGTGCGTGGATTAACCTTCGACCTTGCCGGGCGCACTTTGATTGTTTACCACATCGGAAGCCGCCAGGAGATCAGCGAAGCACTGCAGAGTCTCAATCTCGGGTCACATGAAGTTGACCATGACGCTAAGTCTGGCGAGTTGCCCCCAACCAAGAGGCGAGACGAAGAACAGGGGCCCCTCATTGCGGCACTTGCTATCAATGCGATATTGTTTGTTGCAGAATTTGTCGCCGGTTGGTTCGCTACATCCATGGGACTTGTAGCGGATTCTCTCGACATGCTTGCCGACGCAACTGTCTACGCACTGAGTCTTGCTGCAGTCGGCGCGACTATCCGTCGCAAAAAAGACGTTGCGAGGCTGAGTGGCTATTTCCAGTTTGCATTGGCGGTTGCAGGATTGGTCGAGGTTGTGAGGCGCTTTGTCGTGGGCGGTGGTGTACCGGACTTTACCGCAATGGCTGGTTTTGCCAGTCTGGCACTCCTCGGAAACGTGATAACCCTCCGTATTTTATCTCGAGTTCGGCGAGACGAGGCGCACCTTCAGGCAAGCTGGATATTTACGTCAAACGACATTAAGGTCAACCTGCTCGTCATTGCGTCAGCGGCGATTGTCTTCTTGACTGCATCCCGGGTTCCCGATCTAGTCGTCGGCGGTGTCATCTTCGTTATCGTAGCGAGAGGAGCACGGCAGATTCTCGCTCTGTCACGTTGACAATTGTCTCGGGCGGATGTCTTGGGCGGATTTGTATGTGGCGTGATAATCTGAGTTCGCGAAAACAAATCAGCAAGTAGTACTTTGCGGACTACCCATTCGGAATCGCAGAGGAACATCCCAATGAGAACAACAAAGACCATTCACGTCGTCGGCTGTCATGCAGAAGGAGAAGTCGGCGACGTCATAGTCGGGGGTGTGGATCCGCCGCCGGGACAGACACTGTGGGATCAACGATCGTTTATCGAAGACGACGAGGGTCTTCGGAGTTTTGTTCTCAACGAGCCGCGTGGAGGAGTCTTTCGGCACGTTAACCTGCTTGTCCCTCCCATCGACCCGCGTGCGCAGGTCGGCTTCATCATTATGGAGCCTGCCGATACACCGCCGATGTCTGGATCCAATTCAATTTGTGTTGCCACAGTTGTCCTCGATACCGGAATTGTACAGATGATCGAGCCTGAAACCAGATTTGTGATGGAAGCCCCGGGCGGTTTGGTGAACGTGCGCGCAGACTGCCGTGCTGGCAAAGCGGAGCGCATAACTATCACCAACGTACCGTCGTTTGCGGACCGTCTGGACGCCGTCTTGGAGGTCGAAGGTGTAGGAACTCTCACCGTGGATACTGCTTACGGCGGAGACAGTTTTGCAATTGTCGATGCCTCGGCAGTCGGATTCGAAATTGTGCCAAACGAAGCTCGCGATATCGCCGAGATGGGCGTTAAGATCACGGCAGCGGCCAACGAACAACTGGGGTTTCGGCATCCGCTGAATGATGACTGGGATCACTTGTCTTTCTGTCAGTTTGCGGGTCCTCTGGTTTTCGAGAATGGTGAATTTGTGGGGTCGAATGCAGTTGCCGTACGCCCTGGAAAAGTAGACCGATCGCCCACCGGTACCGGATGTTCAGCACGCATGGCTGTGCTGCACGCGCGAGGCAAGATGCAATTGGGTGATCGCTATCGCGCCCGCTCGATCATCGGGTCCGAATTTGTCTGCGGGATCGAATCTGCAACATCGCTGGGCGCAAAGGAGGCTATTCTTCCTACCGTATCGGGCCGGGCATGGATTACCGGAACCCGACAACTAATGCTCGACCCGGATGACCCGTGGCCAAGCGGTTATCGACTCAGCGATACCTGGCCAGACTTCTGAATTTCAGTTTTGCGCCATCCGCGCAGTCTCAGGTATGAGCCACGCTTCTGCGTCCAAAGTACAGGCGACACGGTTCCGTCCCAAAGGGCTGAGAAGGGACGTGTTGATAGATTAGCGCTCCAAGGCCTCTCTTTCCCAATTGCCAGACACAGCCGCGGCTTCGTAGGTGCTGGTTAGGAACCGCATGAGCATTCCCTCTGGATCATCAGACCCTTCAACACTCGCATAGTCTAAAAAATACTCACCCATTTGTTCACTGTAGTAGGCTTCATCAGGCTTCACTGCAAAGCTGCTGAAACCTTCCTTCACAGGATAGGCATAGGCGTAAAACACTGGTTTTGGGAAACCTGCAGAACCCAACCAGAATCCGACGCTGCTCACCTCGTGCGAGTACGCTTCCTGCATGACATCAAGTGGCATGTTTGGCATTCCTCCAGGGTGCAACGGTGCTTTCTCCCCAGAGAAGCGAGTGACGGCAAGGTCGAACGCACCCCAGAACAAATGAACAGGACTGCACTTCCCAATGAACTCGCTACGGAACTGATTGAATACGCGATCGGCTTGAAGCATGGCTTTCCAAATCGTCGCAGCTGCTACCGGTTCGTAGGTTTTGTTGGTCGTATTCTCTGTAAAAGGGATCGCTGGCTCTATCTCATTCGGCCTTCCGTGGATGGCGATGTCTAAACCGACACCATGAAGCTTCTCGAACAGCTCTTGGTGAAAATCAGCGACCGTACGCGATTTCAGATCCATGTGCACAGACTCCGATCCTGTGCAGCGTATTTCCAGGCGATGCGCAACGAAGTCGAGATCAATACTGAAGGTTTTCTCCTTGTAAGGAATGCTGTTTGTCGAAAATCCTCGAGGTGTAACATAGAGGGCGGAATGCCAGGAGTGGTTTTGCCAAGGCATGGTCCGCAGGCGGATCTTGCCAATTATCTGGAGCCATTGGTGCAGGGTTTCCAGTGTTGGCTGTATAGTTGCGAAATCAAGCGCTGGCCAATTGTTGTTCTTGCTCATTTTATCTCTTCTGTTCCGTCTGCGTGTAATGCGAATCGTCCGCGTTCTCGTGGGTGGGCCACCTCTCGATCTGACCAAGGCCAGCCTCCGAATTGGGTTCGCCCATACTCTTTCATGGTTTCGCGTATCTCTTCGTTTGTGTTCATCACGAATGGGCCGTGTTGCACGACTGGTTCCGCGATGGGTACTCCCTCTAGAATTAAGAGGAAGGATTCCGTGTCGCCGTTCCGAAGTTGGATGTCAGTGCCGGCAACAGCCGCTATGCGTTGGTTGGATGGGAGAGCAGTGCCGTCGATCTCTAACTGGTCTCCTTTATAGAAGAAGATAGTTCGAAGCGCCGCGGTACTCGTCGCAGGCAAGGTCCACTCCGCGTGTGGCTCTAGCTTCACCATGTACACGCCGACAGCATGCGCCGGATCTGCTGCCCACGAATCAGGGGTAGGTGATGCAGCTGTTGTACCATTCAGCGTCCCGGCTACAACGTCAACGAAGACCTTGTGTCCGTTTTCATCTGTCTCTTCAATGACAGGAACGTCTTCTTTCCACAACATCTTGAAGTGCGGATCAACGAATTTGGATGCCTTGGGTAGGTTGAGCCAGATCTGGAAGATCTCTAATGTATTGGGTTCGTCCTCGTGGACCTGCGGAAACATCTCAGAATGTTGGATGCCACTTCCTGCGGTCATCCACTGTACATCACCCGCCATGAAACGGCCGGCTGCACCCAGTGAATCGGTGTGATCAACGACACCTTCCTTATTGATCGTGATCGTTTCAAATCCGCGGTGTGGGTGGTACGGGAAACATGGCATTTTGCTTCCGTGGTACAT
>CBDTVC010000233.1:0-5369 GCA_965363925.1 uncultured bacterium
GTGTTTGCGCTCCGCGCCATCGTTGTCGCGGACTTAAAGGGGGGCAAGTACTCGAAACAGATAAAATACTGCTTACTGGAGTACCGTGTTCAGTCCGGCTAAGAATTGCAGCAACCAGAACGAACCTGCTGCCAAATCCGGCACAGCGAAACTACGCAGTTGGGACGCGACACTTGAAGATCAAGTTCTACCCGAGACAGCCGGTACTCGCCAATTGCTATGGCCCAAAACGCCTTATACAACTAGCTTTTCGGAAGTCGAGTTTTCAATTCGCCCAAGCTGTCGCCCCCAAATTTCTCCAGTAAAGCGTTTGCGATCACGAGAGAAACTGTTGCTTCGGCGACCGTTGAGGCGGCGGGCACGCTCGTCACGTCGCTTCGTTCGTAACGGGTCTTCCGTGTTTCGCCGGACTTGATGTCGATCGTTGCAAGGGGCTTAATGAGCGTCGGAATTGGCTTCATGTAGCCCCGCACGACAATTGTCTGCCCGGTTGAGATACCGCCTTCAACTCCACCAGCACGATTGGAGGAACGGGATGGGTTCGATGGAGTGCCGGTGATTTCGTCGTGAATCATAGAGCCCGGTTTGTAAGCTGACTCGATACCATCACCAACCTCTACTGCTTTCTGCGCCTGGATAGACATGATAGCCTGCGCTAGTTGGCCATCAAGCCTCCGGTCCCAGTGCACATAGGAGCCGAGCCCAACTGGGACACCCGTGACGAGGACTTCATAGACTCCGCCAACTGTATCGCCGGATTTTTTCAGGGCTTTTATGTGCTCAATTGCACGGGCGCTGAGTTCGGTATCAAGCATACGTACGTCCGAATTATCCGCCACATCGTTGACTGAAGACGCCCCCCCCGACGCTAGGATATCTTCGACCGCCTTGCGGTAAGCAGCCGGCGCGGCGTGCCCGACTTCGCCGATTCTCACCACATGGCTAGCAATTGACACGCCGCATTCCTCAAGGAATTCGCGGATGATCGAGCAGCACGCTACACGCATCGCCGTTTCTCTTGCACTTGATCGTTCAATAACGGGCCGAATGTCATCAAATCCGTATTTCTGAGTTCCGACCAGGTCGGCATGCCCGGGTCGCGGCAGTGTGATCGGTTCCGGCATTGCATCATCCGAAATCGGATCAATGCTCATTACGGTCGGCCAATTGGACTTGTCCTTTGTGTAGGCGGCATTGTCAAGTCGAAGGGCGATCGGAGAGCCCATGCTCTTGCCGAATCGAATTCCGGAGTAGATATGGACGGCGTCAGCCTCAAATTTGGACCTGCCGCCACGACCAAACCCAAGCCACCTTCTTCGCAGGTGTTTGTTGATAAAGTCGGCAGATACATTGACGCCAGACGGGAGGCCTTCAACGATACCAATTAGGCCTTCCCCGTGTGATTCTCCTGCGGTCAAGTAACGGATCATATTCAGACAGAATGCTCTTTTGAAGCCTGAATATACCAACGCGGCGCTCGAGCGCGGCTATTTCAACGCTTTGGCCTTCAATTCGTAGAAAAATGGCACGCGCTCCCTTGTAATGACCTTTACGACTATTGGCTCGTCATCCTGTGCGATGAGAAGGTCTTTTAATTCCTGCACGGACTGAACTTCAACTCCATCCACGGATGAGATCACGACACCCCGAGAAATGCCGGCAAGAGCCGCACTCGATTGCCGCTCAACAAACGCGACCACAACACCACTAACGACACCGAATTCTCGTCGATCTCGGCCTGTCAACGATCTAACGCCTAGCCCCCAAGGTTCAAGGGCCGATACATCTGGCTGCGAATGAGGAGAAACTGAATCGTTTCGATCCATTTCTGGGAGCTGCTTATCGATTTCTCCTGCAAGCCAAACTTCTGTGGACGGGTCATCCCGGCCCTGGAGCACAACTGAAAGGCCAACTGCAGTCCCAGCTCGCCAGACGCTGACCTGAAGTACGTCACCAGGCCTATTGGAGGCTACAGCGCTCTGGAGTTGATTTGGGGCGTCGACCTGTTTTCCGTTGATGGAAAGGATCACGTCACCTTTCATCAATCCACTTTTCTCCGCCGAACAACCGGCACAGATATCACTGACGTATACGCCTTGGGCCGAGGGCAAACCGACCTTTGTTGCGGCACTGGCTGTAATCTCCTGAATGCTGACGCCGAGATAACCGCGTCTAACTTCGCCATACTCGATGATGTCCGCAACGACCCTTTGAACGAGGTTTGCCGGTACAGCGAACCCGTATCCCTCGCTACTTCCAGACTCTGTTGCAATCGCGGTATTGACTCCAACCAGACGTCCGGATAGGTTCACGAGCGCGCCGCCGGAATTGCCAGGGTTAATAGCAGCGTCAGTCTGGATAAAGTCCTCGATGGGAGTACTGCTATTGTTCTCAATGATGTTAACGTCTCGACTAAGGGCGCTCACGATTCCAGCCGTGACGGTAGACGTAAGCCGGAACGGATTGCCGATCGCGAGGACCCATTCGCCAACCGTCACCGTGTCCGAATCTCCAAAAGAAACAAACGGCAGGTTTTGCGACTCAACTTTCAGGACCGCCAAATCGGTCGAAGAATCGAATCCGATAAGTGTAGCCTCAAACTCTCGTTTGTCATCAAGTGTGACGTCGATCCGAGAAGCGTTTTCGATCACGTGGAAATTAGTCACGATATATCCGTCATGGGTAACTATTACGCCACTCCCAACGCTTTGGCGGGTGAGTCGGTCGTGAAAGAACCCGCCACCCGACATGGGGCCGACGATGACTTCGATGTATACAACTGCATCCCTCACACTTTCGGCCGTCGATCGGAACACGTCACTGAGACCCTGCGCGTCGGTTACGACTACCGGCGCTGACTGGTCGGTGAATGTCGCGCTGGCGATACTTCGCGCTGATGCACTACGCGCTTCGTCGAGCAGAAGTTTGTTTTGTTTCGCAAAAAACCAGCCTGCTCCTACCGTGCCAATGAGCAGGCCAAAGCAAAGCAACAGCAAACCACCGACGAACACCTGGCGGCCACGGGGTTTGCGCGGGATATCAGACGATGAATTCATTCAGGGAGCAAATTTAGGCGCGAAAACCCATTGTTAGTGTGAATCGTATCCAGTTTACGGCAGACATTATTCGAAAGTTCTGCACAACTTTGTAGGGCGTTTGTGCATCGCGACGACAGCTTCTCGGCACTGCTTTGCAAGCACTTTTCGGTCATTGTCGGCGAAAATGGGCGTCGCAACTCCAATCTCAATTTCCACTTCGGAGAGTCCCAGAATATCCCAAGCGTATTCTGACATTGATCGTGGATCAGTCCATGCGAAGAAATTTGGTTTTTCTAGCCCCCCACCTGATGACACAAGGTTGACCACATTGATGCAGATCGGCAGAACGGAAACAGCTGCCAAGCCGTCAACTGCAGCGAAAGCACCTGTCTTGAATGGGAGTACCGTCGCGCCGGATGACGTAGTCCCTTCGGGAAAAACCACGACGGAGACATGACTCTCCAAACGCTGCCGAACCTGCTCAACGAAGTCGTTGGTTTTCATTCGCCGATCTCGATGCACCGCAATCAAGCCCACTGTTCGGCAGATCCATGCCACAACCGGTGATCGAAGCAACTCTGCTTTTCCCGCAAAAGTTACATCCATGACCGACGCAATGATTAGTGGATCGATGGGCCCCAGGTGATTTGAGACAACAAGTGCGCTGGTTTCCGGAAGCGGACCGTTCGCAACAACCCGGACTCCCAGAATTCGGCAAAGAGCTGCACAGGCCCGACGTTGGTGACGCGCCCTTGTGAGATTTTGGGACGGCGCAAATGGAACGACCGAATAGAGCACTGCCGTCCTGGAAATAATCGATACGACGAAGCGTGTAATCTTCCAGTAGCGGCGCATACAACTAGTCGCAACAAACGCACGACAGTGCGAGGGTGTGGGTTATCGAATCAAGACGTCTTTGATTCGGGCAGGTCCTGCGCGGTACGATCTTGGGTTGCTCGGGGCAGTGCCAGTCGGTCATCTTCACGACGAATTACGAGTTGTGATGTGACGAGATTGAATGACAGTGTTACAGTGGTTCCAACTTCAGGTTCTGACTGAACATTGATCGTTCCGTCTACAAGGTCCATCATTCGGGACGCAATTGACAGGCCCAGTCCTGATCCGTCTCTTTCCCGAGACAATGACTCCGATTCTTGCCGAAACTCGTCGAAGACGTGCGGGAGAAACGATTTTGAAATACCTACACCTTGGTCTTTGACGGCAATGCGGACTGTGTGGTCATTCTCTCGTGCAATCGACAAGGTGATGGTGCCGCTGTCTGAAAACTTGACGGCGTTGTCGAGCACGTTTGAGATAATGTTTTTCAGCGAATACTGATCTATTGATATGTGGATGTCCTCTGGTGAGAGATCCACCTGTAAGGCCAGGCCTTTTGTTGTGGCCTTCTCGCGATGAGCATCAACCACAGACAAGCAAAATTCCGTAAGATTTGTATCGACCGGGAAAAGATCAACAGTCCCAGAACGCAGTTTCGCTAAATCCAGTACAGCGTTCAGAGTACTCATTAGACGTTGTCCACTGGAGTCAATTATCTCGGCAAATTCAGCATGTGGTCCGTCTAATTCTTCTTTTAAGATCGCGGCATAACCCTGGATAGCGGTGATTGGAGTTCGCAACTCGTGCGAAGTGGTCGCTAGGAACTCATCTTTGAGGGCATTCACCTCTGTTAGTCTTTCATTGACGACGTGCAATTGTTGATTGGCTTCCTGTAGCTTTTCGTTAACAACCTTCTCACGAGCCAGTTCGAGGGCTTGTTCTTTTGCTCTTTTGTTTGCGACAGCAAGTTGGTAGTACTTGGTTGCAAGAAAGCCAAATATCCCGATGGAGAGCAGATATGCTATGTAGGCAAGAGAAGTCCGGTACCACGGAGGAAGGATCACGAAGGAGAAGCTTGCTTCGGGCGTTTCATTGCCGAAGTCGTTTCGTGCTTTGACGCGGAAAGTGTATTCGCCTTCTCGGAGGTTTGTGAATGTCGAAGAACTGGTCTCATTCCAATCCGACCAATTAGCAGATCGTCCATCGAGATAATAACTAAACGCGAGGGCGTCGTTGTTTGCATATATCGCAGCCGAATACTCAACGCGTAAATCGTTATCGCCGTACGCGAGTTTCGGTGTTCCCCAGACGGCCGGAATCGGACTCATTCTTCCGTTTGCAAGTACCTCCCCTGAACCAACATTCGAAACTTGTCCGACAATCGGAGCAAAGGATGCATCCGTATTGATGGAAATTTCTGGATCAAAGCGTAGCAGTTGCTCTCCGACTGACATCCAGACAATTCGGTTGTCTTCGACTTGAATCACCGAAAGG
>CBDTVC010000234.1:0-5340 GCA_965363925.1 uncultured bacterium
CACCAGCTGTGTCGTAGCCTATTTGACGAGCAGCAGCTTTCGCGTGACGACCTGGTTACCCGATTGTACGCGGTACATGTAGGTACCAATCGGCAAACTTTCTGCGTCAACGTAAACGATCTTCCGCGCGTTGGCAGGTACCGTTCCATCGAACAACGCGGCCACTTTTTGGCCAAGTGCGTTGTATAAGTCTGCGGATACGCGTGCTTCTTCGTTCGTCACGATTTCAAACGACGCACGGGAAGAAAATGGGTTCGGATGGGCATCCGAGATCATAAGGCGCGATGCAGTCACAATCAGGCTTTCGACAACGTTACTGTAAGCAGCGGTACCGTCTGACTCGACCATCCGCAACCTGAATCTGTTGATGCCGGGACGTGACGAGACTGAGACAGAATAGTCACGTTTGCTGGCGGTACCCGAAACTATTACGACAGATTCGAAGCCGCTCTCTAGCCACTGTTCGATATCAAACTCGACAACACCTTCTATGGATGCGGCTTCCCAACGTAGCACAGTGGATCCGCCATCTGCAATTGCGTCGAAGGATAATAATTCTACGGGCAACTCCGTATCGTTGGAAGTGCCGGGCGACGCGTTCGGCGAAAGGTGAACACCCACCGTAAACGTTCCATTGGGTTCGCGCGCAAGTGATTTGCCATCGGATGCAGTTCCCCAGTCCTCTACAGTTCCGACGAGGGTTGCTGTTGCCGAAAAGAGGGTGTAGGTAGCCGCCGGATTGTCAACCGCGTCACCATCGTAAATCAACTGAATGTATTTATCCGCTGTAGGATCGTAGACAACAACGTTGTCCCCGGTATTATTGAGGACACCGCTCCCGCGCCCACAATCAATCGCAACACCGTTGGCAGCTGGCAACGTCCCCGGTGCATCTACACCGCCCACAAATACCGCGTACTGATTACCACCAAGAGTCGTGGCGGCAGGGACCGTACACCAATTGTCGGCGCCCGCATCCCAAACTTCGAGCCCGCTTATGTCAATCGGGTTTCCAGTGACATTGTAAAGCTCCACAAACTCGTCATTTGCTTCAAAATTCCCATCCTGATCCGTATCAAAACCGTCAGATGCACTTAGGGACGGGTCTGGAAGGATCTCGTTAATCGCGATACCGTTGCGAAGCAAGCCCGAGGTCGTCTGCGCGGTAGTTGTACCGATTCCAGTCGCGAGAACACAAATAGTCAGTAGTAGTCGTTTCATCAAATTGAACAGGATCGGGTGGAGAGCGCCTTCGTGTAGATATGAAGGTATGAATTGACGCCGCGCCAATCAAAAGCATTGCACGATAGAACTTACCCGAATTCGCACCGTAGACGGCAAAATGGACAACATCGAAGAAAGAATACTCCGCGCCACTCTGGCGTTATTTCGGGCTGGCCCACCTCCAAATGGGGTAACGGCCGACGCTATCTGCGAACTGGCCAATATTTCACTGGATCAGTTTCTGGATTCGTTCCAGGGGGCCGGTCAGGCGATTGGGTACAGCTATGCCTTGCTCATGGACGAAGCGGATATCACCGCCGGCAACGTCCCGGGGTTCGAATCCATGCTCGTCGAGGAGCGATTGGCAACGATTTGCTTCGTTCTGCTTGATGTATTTGAGCAGCACGAGAATTTTGTGGCCGCGACATTCGCCAATAGAGCGACCGGATTCTTCTCACCTTTCCAGGAGCGTCTGCGCGAGTCGATAGCAACATTGCTCGACGCGCCCGACCTGTCGGGCACCAATCGTGTTCTTTTTAACAACGCTCCTATCCGCCTTGCGATTTCCGAATCAATTGTGCAGGTCCTTAGTCGATGGGTTGCGGATGACTCGGACGACAAGGAACGATCCACGGCCCTGATTGATCGTGTCGTGGCGTGGTGGTCCGAAGTGTTGACAAATGGAATTGCAGACCGGTCTTTGGATCTGATCCGATACAGCGTCGAGGCAGGCTATCTACCAATCGACAAATTGCCATTTGTTCGTGATTGGTTGAACAAGTCATCTTAGGCGAGACCTGAAATCAGCGAGGATCAAGTTTTTGAGTAAGAATGATTTAGAGCAGTCTGAAGAATTTCCGTCCAGTCGATTCCAGCGTGGCAAGATTGCGGCAAAGACAGGCCTGAAGGTTGGATCAAACTATGCCCGATATCTCGCCCGACGTTCGGTTGGCATTGGCGATCGAGACGAAGAGCGGCGCGACTTGCACGGCCGTAATGCCACCGATCTTTTTTCGCAATTAACAAAGTTGCGCGGTACAGCACTGAAGTTGGCGCAAGGCCTGAGTATTGATCCGGGAATATTGCCGAAAGAATTTTCGGAAGTGCTTTCGCAGGCGCAGTATAAGGTGCCTCCGATGAACAGCGCCCTTGTGAGGCGGCTCATTCAGAAAGGCCTTGGTGGAACGCCCGAAGAATTATTCTCATCGTTTGACGATGCAGCTGTGGCCGCCGCGTCTCTTGGTCAGGTACACCGTGCCGTCTTGCGGGATGGGACGGTCGTGGCCGTCAAAGTTCAGTACCCGAATGTTCGCGAAAGCATCGATTCAGATTTGCGGATGGTGCGCGGGATTGCATCGAAAGTAATGGATGGCAATTCGTTGGATCCATTCCTGGAAGAAGTCCGCTTGAGGATGAACGAGGAGACGGATTATCTCCAGGAAGGCGAAAACATCGAATTTTTCGCTGAGACTTATACGAGCGATACGATTGTCACGCCGCGTTGGATACCTGAGCTTTCGTCCGAGAAGGTCCTCACGATGACCTTCCTCGACGGGCTACATCTGGATGCCTTACTTCGCACGAACCCGCCGCAAGCCGAACTGGACCATTACGGACAAGTGTTGTGGGACTTCGCGCATCAGCAAGTTGCTGCGGAGAAGCTTGCCGTACACGCAGACGCTCATCCAGGAAATTTTTTGTTTATGTCGGATGGTCGGGTCGGCGTTCTCGACTTCGGATGCATTAAACGTTTCCCTATGGCGTTTCGTGATGATCTGCTCAGACTATTCCGGTCAACACTAAACGGGGACTCGGATGCGCTGATGAGTCAGTACTACGCGCTCGAGCTCTTGAACAAGGGTCTCTCGGACGAAGCGAAAGAATACCTCCTGGAAATTCTTCAGAAGATTGGGACAATAATTGCTGAGCCGTATCGATCAGAACGTTTCGACTTCGGCAACAATCAATTGCTTGCCGGCTTCGAAGACATGATTCCGAAGCTCACTGGACGAGAAGCGATGAAGCATCGGTCACCGATGGGCTCGTCCGAGTTTATCTTCCTGAACCGACTCGTATTCGGATTGCTGTCAATTCTCACCAAGCTGGGTGCCGTCATCGAAACTGCTGATGGAAAGGCTCAGATGCTTGCGGTTATCGAGAAGCGCTGATCCGCTTTGAGAATTGGATTGCGGGCGTGGATTACGAGCGTCGCTTGCACAAGCGCCCATTCGATTTATTGTTAGCGACGGCCCGCACTCCAGGTCCAATCATCCTGTGCTTTCTTTCACTTCGACTGTCGACGGGTTTTTTACATGCATATCCAACCAGCGATTGGTTTCCCAAAGCATATGCATGATTGACTCGCGTGCTCTGTAGCCGTGGCTCTCTGCGGGAAGCATTACGAGTCGTGCAGTTTTCCCGAGACCTTTTAACGCTGCGTAGTAACGTTTGCTCTGGATCGGGAATGTACCGGAGTTGTTATCTGCCTCACCATGAATCATCAGTATCGGCTCGTTCACCTTGTCTGCGTGCATAAACGGCGACATGCCGTAATAGATTTCGGGAGCTTCCCAATACGTTCGTTCTTCAGATTGAAAGCCAAAGGGTGTCAACGTTCGGTTGTACGCACCACTTCGTGCAATTCCGGCTTTGAATAGATCCGAATGGGCAAGCAGGTTGGCCGTCATAAAGGCGCCGTACGAATGACCGCCAACCGCCACCCGGTCGGGATCGAGTACACCGCGGCGTACACCTTCATCGATCGCTGCCTGCGCGTTTGCGACCAGCTGCTGCCGGAATACGTCGTTTGGTTCAAGGTCACCTTCGCCAATGATCGGCATTGACGCGTTGTCGATGATCGCAAATCCCTGTGTCACGTATGGGATCGCCCCCCAGTAACTGACCCTGGTGAACTGGTACGGTGAATCAGTACGCTGTGACGCCGCTGAAGCGTCCTTGAACTCACGCGGGTACGCCCATACTAGCCCAGGCAGAGGACCATCGCGTTCTGAATCGTATCCCTTTGGCAAATACAAGACGGCTGATAGGTCAAGACCGTCCGCCCGTTGGTACTGAATGGTTTCCCGTTGCAACCCAAGCATTTCCGGGTATGGATGCGGGAAATCTGTGAGGGCCTGCGGCTGCTTTTTGCCACGACGTACGAAGTAGTTCGGTGGCTCGTCATTGCTCTCTCTCCGCGTAATCAAGTCGCCATTCTTCAACATGGCAACGGGTGTTTCATAGTACGGTGCGTCAGATCGAAATAGATCGGTCGTCTTGCCAGTCTTCAGGTTCATCAACCGCAGGAACGGGCGGTTGCCTTCTGGTGAGGCGCCGGTTCCCGTTAGGTAGATTGACTTTCCATCCTTTGACGTTCTCACCACGTCTTGACCGTAGCTGTTTGTGTGCGTCATCGGTCGCCCTGGATCACCATATCGATCCTCACTTGATCGATCAAACAACGTTGAAACCGGTTGCCCGGGATCAGACGGGTCATATATATACGTCCGCGTCTGCCGCGTCGAGGACCAACGCTCTGAGACGAGCGCTCGCTTTTTATCGACCCACTGAACACCGCCAAAACGTAGAGGCAATTCCGCCAAAACGGTTGGCGGATCGGTGAAGGGCTGTTCCAGCATAACCATTTTGTCTCGGACCGCTGCTTCAACCTTGGCGTCGCCGCCATCGGTTGCTTCGACCCAATAAAGGGTCGACGGGGAGTCAGCTCGCCACGAGATTGAACGAGGGCCGGTAGGAACAGAACCAAATCCTGTTGGCACGTCTTCGGCGAGGCGCAAAGACGCAATCTGCTGGACATTTTGACCATCCGCATCAACAACAAAGACGGAACGTGGAAATCGACTGTACGGGACCAGGTAGGAAAACGGTTCGAGAATGGTTTCGACGAGAACGTATCGTCCATCCGGCGACGGTTCCGCGCTCCTGTAGATCGCTGGCTCTCCGACTAATGATCGTCCGCCGGAAAGATTCAGTTTTACGAGCTCCGATGTGAAATAATGTTTAAACAACTCCTGGTCATGCGGACCTGCCAGGAGATCCTGATACGTTCGCGCGGGGGCAACCGTACCCTCGTTGTCCTGAATCATCGGGCCGGCC
>CBDTVC010000235.1:0-5316 GCA_965363925.1 uncultured bacterium
CGCGGTGATCGCTCCGATGCTTCTGAAGCCTCCGTTGTCTCGCGGTCGCTGAGCGCCGCGCGTAGACCTTCGGCTGCGTTTGCGACGTTTGCGACGTTATGCGGACTTTTTGCCGTGCTACTCATTTTGATTCCACTCGTTGGGTCCGTGCTGCCGGATCGCCTTTGGCCGCTCATTCTCCTCGGCGTCTACGCATTCTTTTTCGGGCTTGTGGCGGCGTACGTCAACCACGCGCCCAACCCGACTTCGTTTCAGGTTAAGCTCGTCGGGATCTCGATCGCCATGGTACTCGCGATTTTTGGAATGACCGCGATCATGCTCCATCCGCCCTTCGAGGTTGCGCGGTTTGCCGGGGTGGTGCCGGACGAGGGCAGCGCGCTGTCATTTGCTCCTGATTCGACCGGTGGGTTCCGCGCAGCCCAGGAAGTGGCGTTTGTGGATGGCGATTGGGGCGAACAGGTCGCGTTTGATCGAACGATGGTCGTCCGCGCAGCGATCGGTTTTCCGTTCCGATACATGGGTAGCACTTGGGACAGCCTGACAATCGGAACGTCGGCCATTACCGTTCTTGGCGTTGATCGTAACGTGCCGCGCCGTGGCTACCAACCGTACGCTCCACGGGAGCGCCCAGCCATTGCAGCCTACTTTGCGCCGAGCTTCTTCATTCGGAATCAGCCCGGGCTCGCCGAGGAAGCAGATGCGTATGTACAGAGGAGCTCCGAACGCCTGACAATCACGTGGCACATGCGACCGATAGGGGACGACGAGCCGCTAGTTGCGCAACTTCATCTGCACAGCGATGGTCGTATCGAGATGCGTTACGACCATCAGGAAAAAGCCGGGCCGCAGTCGCCGGCGTTATTGCTCGGAATACGGGGGCTCTTGTCGGGTCGCGGCAACGACGCGGCCCTTCCCGCAGACCTGCGGTCGCTGTATGAAGGGGTTACCATCGAGGCCGGTCAGGGTATTCTTGAAGACTTTGGCTTGATCGCGGCGCGACGTATCCATACGCCCAGTCTTCGGCTGCTGATTCTGATGCTGGTCGCTCTGGCCTTTGTCCTGTTGGCGTATCCCATAGTGTTTCGTACGAGCGTCGTTCGTCCGCTGTTGCGATTGCAGGAGGGGATGCGTCGCGTTAATGCGGGTGACCTGGGAACAGAGATCCCGGTTGGTGTGCCAGACGAGGTGGGTCGATTGACGGCCTACTTCAACGAGACAACCCGCTCTCTGCAGCGGGCTGAAGCGGAGCTGAAGGCGTATGCGGGGACACTCGAGGACAAGGTGGATGAGCGCACCGCCGCGCTGAATCGAACGGTCGAAGAACTAAAAACCACTCAGGCGCAGCTTATCCATAGCGAGAAGATGGCATCGCTCGGTTCGCTCACGGCCGGAATCGCACATGAGATCAAGAACCCGTTGAACTTCGTCAATAATTTTGCGGAGGTCGGCGCTGAGCTGACCGACGAATTGACTGATGCAATTACCGGAAATCGGTATGACGAAGCCGTGACAATTCTGGCTGAGATCAAGGCCAACGCGGAACAGATCACAAACCACGGCCAACGCGCTGATCGGATCGTTCAGTCGATGATGCAGCATGCGCGCGGCGTCCGGTTGGATCGCGAAGTCGTCGATGTGAACAGCCTGCTCGACGAGTACATCAACCTAGCGTGGCACGGGATGCGTGCCCGGTTTCGTGACTTTACGGCCGAACTCGTTCGCAAGTTTGATCCGGCGGCCGGGACCGCCGAGTTGATGCCTCAGGAGGTCGGTCGCGTCGTGTTAAACCTGCTCAACAACGCGTTTGATGCCGTCAGGGGAGTTGAAGGTGCAGAGGTGCAGATTTGCTCCGCCCGTACATCGTCGGGCGTAACGATTACCGTGTCAGACAACGGCCCCGGAATTCCCGAAGACATCCGCCGCAACGTCTTTGAGCCCTTCTTTACTACGAAGCCGCCGGGTGAGGGCACTGGCCTTGGCCTGAGCCTGAGTCACGACATCATCGCGAATGGACATGGCGGATCGATGTCGGTCGGTGAAAGCCGGGAGGGTGGCGCGGAGTTTACAATCACGATTCCGGTAGGTGACAGTGCCTGACCGACCAAGCGATTAGGCCAGGTTGTTTGTCAAAAGGTGGCAAAACACTGCGATCTGTGCTGCAACAGGAATAATAATGACAGCAGGAGAATTTTCACGTTGCGAGAAGTAGATCCGTCGGTCGCCATCGAATATTTTGGGCCGACTGCATCCTAGATTCAACATCCGCGTAGGAAATGCTAATCTTCTAGCATATTAGATGTTAAAGCGACTCACCACCATAGCCGCGCTTCTCGCAGTTCCTGTCTCGATTTCTTTCGGACAAGATCTGCCGGAGACGAATCAGCTACCCCGTCCCTCGCATTCGGGTAAGCGATTGCAGTTTGAGAAAATCTCGACCCGCGACGGACTCTCGCAGAATCTCGTTTTTGATGCCACCCAGGACAAGCAAGGGTTCATGTGGTTCGGAACGCAGGACGGACTGAATCGCTACGACGGAAAGACGATAAAGACGTTTGATCGCGTTCCGTATGACGACAGCTCCTTGCTCAGCAGCTTCGTTCTTACGCTGGACGTTGGGCCATCGGGGAGATTGTGGGTGGGGACGGGCGCAGGATTGCAACTCTACGATCCAGCAACGGAGTCATTCGAGCGCTATCTGGCTAGCTGGGCCGAGAAAGGGGGTCAGCCAATAGGCGGACATACGAACCAAAAAGCGGACGAAGGAAAGGAAAGCGAAGACGATGAACAAGGCGTCGGCGAGGAGAGTAACGACCACGATCAAGCGCAACGGCCGTGCATTTCCTGTTATGGCATCTCTGCAATTCTGGAGCGGGAGAATGGAGATTTGTGGATTGGATCAGGGGCAGGGCTGGCAAAGTTTGACACGGACACCAGGACGGAAGACGTTTTTCGTCATGATCCATCGGACGACAAAACGCTGACCAGCCGTATCGTCACCAACATCTTCGAAGACCAGAAGGATAAGCTGTGGGTCGCGACCGTAAACGGTGTCAATCGGATGAACTCACAAACGGGTTCGTTCGAGCGATTCCTTTTTGATCCGGATTATTCACCGGATGGTCTGCGGAACATGACCATGGGTGTACCTCCGGATCCGCATCTGCGAACAAACCTTGCAACTGGCTTTGCGAACGATTTTACCGATCCATCGATGATCTGGGTGGCCACACTGTCGGGTCTCGTTCATCTGAACACGGACACCGGTAAAAGCGTGAAGTTTCGGCCGCGGCTGGAGACCGGCGACGAAGATGTCTTTACGGACTTGGTTCAAGATCCCTCCGCGCCGACGGTTTTCTGGCTCTCAACTACTAGCTCAGGACTTTATCAGTTTGACGCTGAGACAAAGGAGTTCAAAAACTTCCGGAATGATCCTTACGACGAGACCACGATTAGTACAAATCGGCTCAGTTCGATTTATGTGGATCGCACAAACGTAATGTGGATCGGGACATGGTCGGGCGGCGTCAATAAACTCGATGCCAATGCGACCAAATTTGCGGAGTACTCGGATTCTCCAGGCAGTCCGTTGCGACTAACCGCTAACGAAGTTTGGGCTGTTTTTGAGGACAGCAAAGGTCTGCTGTGGATTGGTACAAACCCAGGCGGTCTCAACGTAATTGATCGAGACAACAATAGTATAACAGACTGGACGAAGGCACCCGACCGAGGAGCAATTCCGCGACCTGAAAAACAGTGGATTTTTTCTATCCACGAAGATCGATCAGGCACGATGTGGTTGGGTACGTACAACAACGGCGTCTACTATCGAAAAACAGGATGGGCGGAGTTCAGGAAGTATCCTTACCAACCGGTCGATAACGGTTCCAGCTGGATCTCGAATATTTTCGAGGACGCGTCAGGTCGTTTGTGGATTTCTTCACCGCGTTCGGTCGGTTTTATAGACGAGGAGTCTGGCGCGATCGTAAACGTCTATGACAATCCCGGTGGAGGATTTGTTTACGACATTGCAGAGGCTACCGACAACACGTTATGGGTGGGGATAGGCGGCGGCGGGCTTCTTCATCTCGACTCGCAGGGGGAGACAATCGAACAGTTTGTGTCCGACCCGAGCGACCCGTCAGGGATGCTTGACAACGTCGTGATGACAGTGCACCCTTCTGAGGCAGAGTCATCACTCGTCTGGTTCGGCACAAGTGACGCCGGCCTCGGCCGCTTTGACACGGACTCGCGTTCGTTCAAGTTTTACAACAAGTCGGACGGTCTGGCAAACAACCTTGTCTACGGTATCCTCGAAGATACAGAAGGAATGTTGTGGCTGAGCACGAACCGAGGTATTTCCAGATTTGATCCGCAAACCGAAAATTTTGCGACCTTCAGCGTCGAGGACGGTGCGCAGTCAGAGGAGTTTAATAGTAACGCATACTTCAAGAGCCCAACTACCGGTGAAATGTTTTTTGGTGGTGTAGGCGGCCTAAACGCATTCTACCCACAGGACATTATTGCAAACCAAACTGCACCCCAGGTTGCGCTGACCGGCCTCCGTGTGTTCAACGAAGAAGTTGTACCGGGTCCGGATTCACCGCTCGAAAAGCACGTCTCAGTTGCGGATGAAGTCCGTCTGGGACACTCGCAGAAGATGTTGACTTTCGAATTTGTCGGTTTGCATTATGTCGATTCGGACAGGAATCAATACGCGTATCGACTTGATGGTTTCAACGACGATTGGGTTTCAGCCGGATCAGAGAACACTGCGACGTTTACCAACCTCGACCCCGGCCAGTATACGTTTCGTGTTAAGGCAGCTAATAGTGACGGCGTCTGGAACAATGCTGGTACGTCAATTCATGTGAGTATAGCGCCGCCATGGTGGCGAACGTTGTGGGCCTATGCAGCTTATGTTCTAATGTTGATTGCGGGAGTGTTCGGCGTGGACCGAGTGCAGCGCCGGAGGGTCGTGGCGCGAGCAACGACACGGATGATCGAAGCTGAGAATCAGCGCAAATCTGACGAGTTGGAACACGCCCGCGAACTTCAGCTATCTCTTTTGCCGCAGCAACCTCCGATACTCGAAGACATTGATATTGCAGCAGGGATGCGGACGGCCACGGAAGTCGGGGGTGATTACTATGACTTTAACGTTGCCGATGACGGTGCATTAGTTATTGCCATTGGCGACGCCACCGGACACGGTCTCTCCGCTGGAACAGTTGTTAGCGCG
Source organism: uncultured bacterium (assembly GCA_965363925.1). Lineage (GTDB taxonomy): Bacteria > Bacteroidota > Rhodothermia > Rhodothermales > JABDKH01 > JAGQWL01. The sequence goes on from CBDTVC010000235.1 coordinate 5,240, forward strand.
ACTAAGGGAATATTTAGTCTTGTCGCGAACGAATCGGATATTGAAGTTGCTATGAGCCAATGCGCACACGGCATCCA
>CBDTVC010000236.1:0-5292 GCA_965363925.1 uncultured bacterium
CCCAACGTGCCAATTGCAAATAGCAACAGCAAGAAGACACCAGCAGCAAGGATCTCGCGCATCACCGGGTCGGCTCGCAGGAACAAATTCCGAATACGTCGGCTAACTGCAAAGGCCATAGACTGATACGTCGGCAATGTGGTGGCTTACGCTGGATCCATGGTCAAGTACCGATTAAACCATGAACGCCGAACAGGAATCTCGAATAGTCCGTCGCGAACTGATCCTAGAGTAAGGACAGAAAGGTCGTATATCCATAAAGGAGATGAATTGCCGAGTTGTGCAAGCTGAGTTGCGAAGGCTTTCCGGGGTGTCGTCTGGATAGTCGAGTCGGAGTCGCGATACAGAACATCGAGTGGGCCGCAGAAGCCAAAGGCAAAACGTTCTGCCAAGCGCTTCAGAAGTTGCGTCGAGGCATCTACGCCACATCCAGAGACGTCTCCGTCCGGGATAATGCCGGCAATGACCACAATTCGGTCGCGGATGATCGCCGCATCACCGATCACTTTTCGTCCATGCGATTCCCACGAACCGACAAAATCTTGTAACTGCTGGAGGACACCGGTCTGTTCAGCCGTATCCAAAGCACGGTCCAGACTGTAGAACCATGTCCTGGTTTCGTCGGGAAGATGCGGGAATAATTCCATGGAATAATCGGAGTAGATAGTTAACTGGATGGGTTCCTACGTTGATATCAACAAGACCGTGTCACTCGACCAATGCTGATAGTCGTTCAACTCAGATAGTTGATATTCGTTGCTAGCCAGACATCGCTGAATAGACATCGCTGAATAGTTATGGCCAAATAGCCATTGCCGCAGATTGGGTGAGAAAGACCTGTGTGCTCGATGACTCGGATGGGCAAGTAGTTAAGTCTCCGGATCTGACTCATCAACTGCCGCGAGCTGCCTCACACGCAGTTCAGCCTGATCAAGCCTCTCGAGGCAGGTCCGCGCCAAGCCCAAGCCTTCTTCGTACGCCTTTAGCGAATCTTCAAGGCTCAGGCGCCCGTTTTCCAAAGACGTTACTATCGTCTCTAGACGAAGCACAGAGTCTTCGAACGTTTTTTCTTTTTCTGAAAGACCGTCAGGTGTCGTTTCGGACTCCATTCCACTACCTCTTTTTTCCGTCATCTGTAAGGGTGTGCTCTGCGCTCAAGTAGAAACGTGTTTGGAGCAGTAGGTGTTTAAGTGCGCGCGGTACGATTGGATCTCCGTGAACGATCAGCTTCGTATCTTTCCCATAATCCAGAATTTAGTGCGTAGCGCTGTCTAATGAAAAACGCTGCCAATCAGGGCATGCTGGTACGTAGCACATTCTCTCAATAAGAAATCGGACATTGTGAATGGATCTCGGACTCAAAGATAAAGTTGCTGTAATTGCGAGGGGGAGTCGCGGTATTGGAAAATACATTGCGAACGCGCTCGGTGGTGAAGGTGTTCAACTCGTGCTACTGGCGCGTGGAGCGGAAGCGCTCCAGAAAACGGTGAAGGAGCTTGCCGATAGCGGCGTCGCTGTGGAGGGATTGCCGGTCGATCTAACGTCGCCGGATTCCGGCACCGTTGTGTCGGACTTTGTACGTAAGCGTTTTGGAAAGCTCGACATCTATATCGGGAATTCTGGAGGCAACCGACGCAAGCCGTTTGCCGAAACGACCGATCAGGACTGGAACGACATTATTGAAACGAACTTTCTCGGACATGTTCGGATGAGCCGTTCGCTACTACCTCTACTTTCCGAAGATCGATCGGGAGCCATCATATTTATTGCTTCTATCTTTGGACGCGAAGCTGGAGGGCCGGGATTGTCGATATATAACGCGACCAAATCTGCCATTATCAGTACGGCAAAAATCATGTCCATCGAGTTGGCATCATCAGGTGTTCGGGTGAACTCGGTCGCACCTGGTTCGATTCGGTTTCCCGGTGGCAGTTGGGACAAACGATGCTTGAGCGATCCCGAGGCAATGGATAAGTTTATCGAAGCCAATATTCCGCTAGGCAGATTTGGGAAAGCCGATGAGGTGGCAGACGTCGTTACGTTTCTAGCTTCTGAACGGGCCAGTCTTGTAACCGGCGCTTGCATCAATGTGGATGGCGGACAATCCCATTCATTGATCTAACCCCGCTTCGCGTATCGCAAGTTGGAAGTGTCGTGGGATCGTGGCAGACAAAGAGGCCCGACCTATTGAAGGCAATACAAATTATTCGAAGCGGACAAAAGAGACTTCCAGCGTTCTCTTCTGTTCTTCAGCCTTGTTCCACTGAATCAGGATCGGACTTTGATATTGCCCCTGACGTATTTCCCCTTTTCCGCTCTCGTCGGAGTCTGAAACGAGTAGGCTAAACGATCGCTTCATTCTAAGGAAGCGCGAGGCCGGTACAGCTAGGAATTTGTCGATTGCTCGCTCGACAAGTGATTCGCTTAAGCCGGCGCGATCGATAAACTTGTTGACAACGCGGACGAGGTCATACTTAGCGTAGTTCTTAGCCTTGCTCGGAATTGCCTTTGGGTCCCGCAGCATGTGGTAACCCTTCTTGGCCATAAAGCGCATGGGATTGTCGAGAACCTCCATCAGGTCCCTGCGCATCAGAAGCGTTTCGTACTCGTTGACCGTAAGGCCAGCGTTGCGCTCACTGCTAACAAGCGAAACATCTATTCGCCCCTTTTCAATCCCAAGCGAAGTAGCGGTTTCTTGAAGCTGATCAAAAAAACCGATCCGCTCGTCGCGCAAATTGATCGAATCCATTGAGTGATTTGAAACCGCAATTTCGATCTGCATTTGTTTCTCAACCGTACCACGATTGTATCCAATGACGGATGTCTGCCGGGTACGCTGCAGGTCCTTGTAAACGCCGTCAAGCTCAACGAAATATACAGGCCGGTCAATTTCATTGGCGTAGGTGACGACGTTTGCCAGTCCGGAGCCAATAAAGGTCAGATGTGAATCTGCGTTACGCGGTTCAACCAGTCGTTGCGATTGAGAAAGCTCTTCGCGCAGGTCCATCTGGTCATGACGATAGTCGGCATCAGGCGGAAAAAGCTGCTGGAATGTTTCGAGGTAGGACCCAACCGATTCCGAATCGTGGTTCAGTCTTGAGCAAAAATTCTGTTCAAGGAAACCGGCGGTCGTATGGTAGGACACGTAAACAGCCTTGGGGTAGGCTTCGAATCCCTCGTCCTGCGCTTTCACCAACCGATTGATATCGATCAGCTGAAACCGTTCTTCAGGTTTAATCTTTAGCGCTACTTCAGTAGGTGCCAAAATGTCTGTAAAATCTTTTGGTGGGACCATGTGATCCGTTTGACGAAGAATAGCGGTCAGTGGGTCTTCCGACTTGATATCAAGGTAAGAAACGGCAGATACGTATCGAAATCCCGTCCGGCGAATCGACTTTGAACCAATTTCACACGACTAATTGGCTAGCGTATCCGCAAACGAATTCAAACGAGCCAACCGTTGAACCCAATTCTGAAGCAACCCCACGATCTACAACGCCACAATCAATCGACCGTGAGCGAATGCAACTAGCAAAAGCATGTTTGGTTCACAATCTCTAAGTCCAGGAAATCTGTCGAAAAAAAGCAATTCATTAACCCATCGTCCGCTAGGCCTCCAAATCTTGAGCCTTTTTGCCAGGAACGAAAAAAAACGGCACTGTCAAGCGTTCAGAAAATCTCTATCCGACGACATCGCACGTTAATGAGAATCCACTCGTAGTATCGACCGATGCTTCCTCACTAATAATTTCGGTCCCAAAAGACGCGTTTACGAGACTGAAAACAATCCAGTTACGGCCGCACGAAAATCAAGTTGCAGAATCGCCGTCGGACTGGGGATCCGGAGTGCTCGAATTGATTGTTGCGCCAAGTTCTCCATCCCGTAAACGGATGTTGACCTTCGCCCCCTTTTTGACCTGACCGACCGATGTAACGACGGAATCGTCAGCCGAGACTAACGCCCATCCTGTGCGCAATGGCCGTTCCGGATCAGATAACAGGAGTTGTTTCTGAAGTGACTCAGCCGACGCGCGATGTTGTGCCGTGACGAGACCGATGCTTCGCTCCAATCGACGGATCAACTCCTTTCCGGAGGCCTTCATCAAGCGAATCCGCTCATCTGTGCGCTGGGTATACAATTGACGTGATAGGGTGGCCAGGAATGTCTTACGCTCATGCAGCACGCGCGTGGTTGCTTCGTGGAGTCGACGCTCAAGGTCAAGGGTACGCGACTGAAGCTGACTGACCTGATCAAGTGTCCGCTTGAAGTAATATGACGTGAGCAGGTAGTCGATTCGCTGTCGCGCTTCCTGAATGAGTCCGTCGATGTTTCGGTCAAGCGAGCGCCGCATTTCCTGCAAGCCGGCTGCAACCTCGAACCGGTCGGGAACTACGAGTTCAGCAGCGTGCGACGGCGTGGCAGCGCGAACATCCGCGACAAAATCGGAGATCGACATATCCGACTCGTGACCAACGGCAGAAACGATCGGTATGGAACAATCAAAAATTGCTCGAGCAACGATCTCTTCGTTGAATGCCCACAGGTCTTCGGCCGATCCACCACCACGGCCAACGATCAAGACATCGCACCGGTGTCCCTCGCCCGGTTCGACCTGATTGAAAAGATTAATCGCATCCGCAATCGACTCGGGCGCTCCGACGCCCTGTACGCGCACCGGCAAAACAAACACGGTGGCTACCGGGAAGCGCCGACCAATAACTTTCAACACATCGTGCAACGCGGCACCTGATCCGGATGTGATGACTCCGATACGCTCGGGAAAGGGGGGCAGTGATTTCTTATGGTCTCGAGAAAATAGTCCTTCGTTTTGAAGTCTTTGTTTTAATTCCTGAAGGGCCCGCTGAGCGGCACCTTCCCCCGCTGGCCTAAGGTTGTCAACCGACAACTGCAATTCACCGCGAGCCGGATAAACCGTGACTCTGCCGCGGATTTCGACCTGCATTCCGTCACGAGGCAACACCTGAAGCCGTTTTGCTGTCGCTCTCCAAATCACCGCCCGAAGTTGTGCGTCATCGTCTTTTAGAACGAAATAGCAGTGACCGGAAGCGTGTCTCTTGAAATTTGAAATCTCTCCGGAAACATAGAGGCGAGAAAACGTTCCTTCCAGCAGTTGTTTGACCTCACGAACAACCTCGCCTACAGGTCGAAAGTCGATTGCGTTAGCATCGGTTGTCGGGCGGGCGCCAGGGTCGGGAGGTGGGGGAACTTCATACATTCGTAGAAGATAGGTTGGCGGGGCTTCTTTCGGGAATCCTTTTGTGCATCCCTAT